>JAZLEX010000202.1:0-11279 GCA_045615485.1 Prevotella sp. | reverse complement strand
CTCTATCACTGAAACAGCGAAAAGGAACAACATCTCAAAATTCAAAGCCTTGTATCAACTTATTTCCGATATGGCACCAAAATCCACTTTCATTGAAGATTTAATATCAATGGAAGGATGGTTCGTAGGCTTTTCAGAAGGTCATCATGTTGCAACTACTCAAAAAGGGTGAGTAGTTACCCAATACGCAGTAATAATAAAAAAATAGCGAAATAATATTAAATAAATAATTTATATTTGGGAATAAAATAAAAAAATGTTACTTTTGCGCCGCGCAAATATCGTTGAACAATAAAAATAGAAAAATATATGGAAATTAACAAGATTCTTGGTAAAATTTTCGGTAATAAATACGACCGCGACAAAAAGGCAATATTACCATTAGTGAAAAAGGTAAAGGATATTTATCCTGAGATTGACAAATTGGATAATGATGCTCTGCGAGCAAAGACAACCGAACTCAAAGAGCAACTGCAATCAACAGTTACAGAACAACGTGCGAAAATTGACGAACTGAAAGCAAAAATTGAAGATACTCCTATCGAAGAACGTGAGGATATTTTTAATGAGATTGACAAGATAGAGAAAGAAATCCTTGAAATCTTTGAGAAGAAGATGGACGAGATTATGCCTCAGATTTTCTCCATCGTAAAATCCACAGCTCGCCGATTCACGGAAAACGAAGATATTGTGGTTACTGCCACAGAATTCGACCGCGACCTTGCAGCCAAACACGACTTTGTGGATATTGATGGCGACAAGGCTATCTACCATAATCATTGGGTAGCTGGTGGTAACGAGACTGTCTGGGACATGATTCATTACGATGTTCAGTTGTTTGGCGGTATCGTGCTCCATTCTGGAAAGATTGCCGAAATGGCAACTGGTGAAGGTAAGACTCTCGTGGCTACCTTGCCTGTATTCCTGAACGCCCTGACAGGAAATGGAGTACACGTTGTTACCGTGAACGACTATCTGGCAAAACGTGACTCGGAATGGATGGGACCTCTCTATATGTTCCACGGACTGTCGGTCGATTGTATTGATAAGCATAAGCCAAACTCACCAGAACGTCGGAAGGCATACGCTGCCGATATTACATTCGGAACAAACAATGAATTCGGTTTCGACTATCTGCGCGACAATATGGCAGATTCTCCAGAAGACCTTGTACAACGCAGTCACAACTACGCAATTGTCGATGAGGTCGATTCTGTGCTTATTGACGATGCCCGTACTCCACTCATCATTTCTGGACCTGTTCCAAAAGGCGATGACCAGATGTTTGAGGAATATCAGCCATTGGTAGAGCGACTTGTTGATGTGCAGAAAAAACTTGCCACACAATATCTTGCAGATGCCAAATCAAAAATTAGCAATGACGATGCAGCCATAAACGAAGAAGGTTTCCTTTCTCTCTATCGTTCGCACCTTGCCATGCCACGCAATAATCCGCTCATCAAATATCTGTCAGAACAAGGAATCAAGAGCGGAATGCTCAAGACTGAAGAACACTACATGGAAAATAATATGCGACTGATGCCAAAAGCCATCGAACCTCTGTATTTCCATGTTGACGAAAAACTGAAATCATGCGACCTTACCGACAAGGGTGTGGCTTGGCTTTCAGAACAGGTCAATGATAAGCAATTGTTTGTACTGCCTGACATCACTACCGAACTTTCACAACTCGAAGCCGACCTTTCGCTCAGCGATGAGGAGCGCTTGGAGAAAAAGGACGAAATGCTCAACCATTATGCCGTGCAGAGTGAGCGAGTTCACACTATCCAGCAACTGCTTAAGGCATATACAATGTTCAATCGTGACGATGAATATGTTGTAATCGACGGAGAAGTAAAAATCGTTGACGAGCAGACTGGCCGTATCATGGAAGGTCGCCGCTGGAGCGATGGACTGCATCAGGCTGTCGAAGCTAAAGAGCACGTAAAGGTTGAAGCCGCAACACAGACTTACGCAACAATCACACTGCAAAACTATTTCCGTATGTACCACAAACTGGCAGGTATGACAGGTACAGCAGAGACAGAAGCAGGCGAATTCTGGAACATCTATAAACTCGATGTAGTAGTTATCCCTACCAATAAGCCTATTGCACGAATAGACATGGACGACCGCGTTTATAAGACAAAACGCGAAAAATACAATGCCGTCATCGAAGAAATTCAACACCTGATTGATGCAGGTCGTCCTGTTCTGGTCGGCACAACCTCGGTCGAGATTTCTGAAACTCTTGCTCGAATGCTGACAATGAGAAAAATCCCTCATAATGTGCTCAATGCTAAGCTGCATCAGGCAGAAGCCGACATTGTGGCAAAAGCTGGTATGTCGAAGACAGTAACCATTGCCACCAACATGGCAGGTCGTGGTACCGACATCAAACTTTCGCCTGAAGTAAAAGCTGCTGGTGGTTTGGCCATCATCGGTACCGAACGACACGAATCTCGCCGCGTTGACCGTCAGTTGCGTGGTCGTTCTGGTCGTCAAGGTGACGTCGGTTCTTCTGTATTCTTTGTTTCATTGGAAGACCAACTCATGCGATTGTTTGCATCTGAAAGAATAGCAAAAGTCATGGACCGCTTGGGATTCAAGGATGGAGAAATGATTGAGTCGCCAATGATTTCAAAGAGCATCGAACGTGCACAGAAAAAAGTTGAAGAAAACAACTTTGGTATCCGTAAACGTCTGCTCGAATATGATGACGTGATGAACAAGCAGCGTACGGTAATCTACGAAAAACGTCGTCATGCCCTTATGGGAGAACGTATTGGAATGGATATTGCCAACATGATTTGGGATAGAGTATGCACATACATCGAGCGCAACGACTATGCTGGATGCAAAGAAGAATTCCTGAAATATCTGTCAATGGAAATGCCTTTCTCATCTTTGGAATTTGCAGAAAAGTCAAAAGATGAACTTGAGGAAATAGCATTCCAGACAGCAATGGAAAACTTCAACCGCCGCACAGAGCGCGTTCGCAGTCAGGCTCTGCCAGTCGTAAAACAAGTATTTGAAAATCCTGACAATGTTTATGAGCGCATAATGGTGCCTTACACAGATGGCAAGAGAGTATATAATATGCCATGCGACCTCAAGGAAGCCTACGAAACTGAATGTAAGAGCATCGTAAAAGTATTTGAAAAAGCAATCATCCTCCACATAATCGATGACTGCTGGAAGGACAACCTGCGCAAACTCGACGATCTGAAGCATTCTGTCCAAAATGCATCCTACGAACAGAAAGACCCACTGGTAATATTCAAACTCGAAAGCGTGAAACTGTTCGATGATATGGTAAACGACATGTACAACCGTACAGTAAGCATCCTGACTCGCATGCAACTACACATACCTGAGAACCAGGAAGTTCAGGAAGCAGCACCAGAAGTGCGCCGTCAGCAGCAATATCAGACAAGTCGCACCGACCTGACCGACCCTAATCAGCGTGCTGCTGCCCAGCAAGACACCCGCGAACAGCAACCACGTGTGCCATACATAAAAGAAAAAATGCCTGGACGTAATGACCCATGTCCTTGTGGATCAGGAAAGAAATTCAAACATTGCCACGGAAAAGGATTATAATCTCCCAAACAAATATCACTAACATGAAAAAATTATTACTAACCTTCGCAATTTGCATTCTTCAGTTCAATGTAAGTAATGCACAAAATCCTGTTATCTCTGGTCAATACTCTGCAGACCCTACTGCAAAGGTATTCGACGGAAAATTGTACCTCTACCCTTCTCACGACATTAAGGCAATAAACGAACGCGACACAAATGCATGGTTCAGAATGGAAGATTATCATGTGTTTATGGCAGATGAAGGAATGAACAACTGGAGCGACATGGGAGTTGCCCTGACCGACAAGGATGTGCCTTGGGTAAAACAAGATTCTTACTCCATGTGGGCACCCGACTGTATCAAGAAAGATGGTAAATACCTGTTCCTGTTCCCTGCACAACCAAATGCTGGACGTGGATTCAGCATCGGTATTGCTGAAAACACAAAGCCTTACGGTCGTTTCACTCCTCGTCAGGAGCCTATAAAAGGCGTATTCGGCATCGACCCTTGCGCCCTGCAGGATGACGATGGAAAAATCTACCTCTTCTGGGGTGGCGGCGGACTTGTAGGTGCTGAACTCAATGATTCAATGACAACAGTAATCGGCAAACCAGTACGCTTCGACTCCACTCTGCCTAAAGGATTCAAGGAAGGTCCGTTTGCCTTCAAGCACAACGGGAAATACTATCTCACATATCCTTGGGTAAAGGAAAAAACAGAAAAACTGGCATACGCAATGAGCGACAAGCCACTCGGTCCATACGAATTTAAAGGAGTGATTATGGATGAAACACCAGGATGCTGGACCAACCACCATTCAATTGTGAAATACGGCAACCAATGGTATCTGTTCTATCACAACAACGCATATTCACCTTATTTCGACAAGAACCGCAGCACCTGCGTGGATTCGCTCTTCTTCAATGCCGATGGCACAATACAGCAAGTAACCCCTACACTTCGCGGCGTAGGAATCACAAATGCACGCCAGCATATCCAGATGGACAGATATAGTGCTGCATCTGAAAACATAAAGATTGACTATCTCAACTATCAGGACTATTTTGAAGGCTGGAAAACTATTTTTTCAGCCAAAGGCAGCTGGGTTAAATATAATAAGGTGGACTTCGGTAAAGACGACCTGAAAGCAGTCCGTGCTTTTGTAAAAGCAGATGGAAAAAACACCCTCCTGCTCAAAGTCAACGGCAAAGTAGTTGCCAAAATCAAGATTACACCTTCTGCTGAATGGAAAGAAGTTATCACCAAAGTGAAAGGCTTGCCAACAGGAATAGCCGACTTGGAACTTGTATGCGAAACAGATGCAAAAGTGGAATTGGACTGGATAACATTCTCACAAGATGCCCGTCCGTCAAATGCACTTTTCACCAACACATTTACAGCCGACCCTGCACCAATGGTTCATGATGGCACATTGTATCTCTATACAGGTCATGACGTTGCTTCAACCCATGCCACAAACTATGTAATGGCCGACTGGCAAGTGTTTTCCACCAAAGACATGAAAACATGGACAAACCATGGAGTCTGCCTCTCACCAAAGACTTTCGCTCCTTGGGGTGGCGGTGATGCATACGCAGCACAATGTGTTGAACGCGACGGCAAGTTCTACTGGTATGTTGCCCTCGGACATGAGCCAGATGAAAACAGCAAAGGAGGAATGTGCATCGGTGTTGCAGTCAGCGATTCACCTACAGGTCCATTCCGTGACGCTATCGGCAAAGCACTAATCACAAACGAAATGACTACCGACAAGCCACACAGCTGGGATGACATCGACCCAAGTGTTTTCATCGACGATGATGGACAGGCATATATCGTATGGGGCAATGCCAGTTGCAAGATAGCAAAACTGAAAAGCAACATGGTGGAACTCGACGGCGAAATAAAAGTCCTCGATATTCCACATTTCATAGAAGGTCCTTGGATATACAAACGCAACGGACTCTATTACCTTGTCTATGCTGGTGTAGGTACAAGACCCGAAATGATTGAGTATTGCACCACAACCGACATAAAAAGCGGCAAATGGGAATATCGCGGAATCATCGATGGCAACAGCACAAACTGCTTTACCACACATCCAGGAATTGCTGATTTCAAAGGAAAGACATGGTTTTTCACCCATAACGGCACACTCCCTTCAGGAGGCAACTACCGCCGTAGCGTAATAGCTGACGAAATGCATTACAATGCCGACGGAACGATTCAACCAATCGTACGCAAATAGCAAAATAATCGTTTGAGAAAGTCTAAAAAAAAAATTTGTGGCATAAATGAATTTGCTATTTTTGCAACAAAATTCCCATCCAACTCAACGAACAATATCGTAAAACTGCATTAACAATTCACAACTGGTGACAGGGGAAAAAGTTAGGGGTTAGCTTGTTGGGATACGGCTTCTACCTTGTAGCCTGTGTTTTGCAGTCCTTTCAGAACCCCACGCTCACCACCAAGATGAGCTGCACCTACGACAAAGAGTGTTGATTCATTTTTCATTATTCCTGGCATCAACTTAATCCAGTTGGCATTGCGATTGTAGAGAATCTTGTCCAAATCCTCTGGCTTGGGGTCGCATTCATTACCCATCTTTTCTATAGTCAGTTCGTAGAGCTCCTCTGCTTTTTGTTCGTAATACAGTTTTATCATACGGTTGTATAGTTCATCGTTATACGGTTCATTGTCTATACCACACATCAGGCTTTTTATCTGTTCATCCATAGGGGTGTCAAAAAGCACGTTGGCCTGGAACGAGATGGTTTCCAGACCAAGAGTCTTCTTTCCTGCCTTATGAACTTCATTTTGTATGTATGAATCTATGGCATTCTGTGGGTTGAACGACTTGCCTTCTTTACGCATTTTGATGATGCACTTTGTCAGTTCGATTGTCTGTGCAAGGGCGGTTGGCGTGAGGTTTCCCAACTGGGCATAGAGCATCTGATTGCTCAGATTCATTCCGAAAATCTTTTTGACGAAGGTATCAACCTTTTCAAATTGTTGTTTGGTTAATACGTCACGCAGAGTCTTTCCATCGGATAAATGGCTTTTCTGATTCAATACGGCTATACTGTCGGGTGTAAAGGTGCTGCTTACAAATTCCAATTCTCCACATACCTGACCCACGCTGTTCATAGCCTCACGGCAACCAGGAATTTTATCCACAAACGTTCCGTCTGCCAGATGGAAGGTTCCAACGATGTAACTATCCTTCTGCAAACCATTGCCAGAAATCCGATACAGCAATTGAGCCTTTGTCGGCATAGCCATTGTGACAAGAACAACAACAAGGATAAAAAAATTTTTTTTTATAACCATACAACCGTATAATCGAATAATCGAATAATCGAACAATCGAACAATCGTATAACATTTACCAAACGTTTACTCTGTCTTCTTTTGGAATATACATCTTATCGCCTGGCTTGATGCCGAATGCTTCATACCATGCGTCGATTTGTGGCAGAGCACCATTTACGCGCCATTCACCGAGTGAGTGAGGATCCATTGTTGTTAGTTGGCGCATATTTTCTTCAGTGATGTTCTGAGCCCATACACTTGCGTATGCAAGGAAGAATCGCTGGTCGGCTGTCAGACCATTCTTGACTGGCAGAGGGTTGTCTTTTGTAGCATTCTTGAAAGCAAGATAAGCAATCTTCAAACCACCGTGGTCGGCAATATTTTCGCCTTGTGTGAGTGTGCCGTTGGCATGCAGTCCAGGGAGGACTTCAATCTTGTCGAAAAATACCACCATCTTCTGAGTTCTTTCCTTGAATTTTGCCTTGTCGCTCTCTGCCCACCAGTTGTTGAAGTTGCCATTCTTATCGAACTGTGAACCTTGGTCGTCGAATCCATGAGTCATCTCGTGGCCTATTACCACACCAATTGCACCATAGTTGAAAGCATCGTCAGCACTCATGTCGAAGAATGGGTATTGCAGAATACCAGCAGGGAAACAGATTTCGTTTGTTGTAGGATTGTAGTAAGCGTTTACAGTCTGTGGAGTCATGTGCCATTCGTCACGGTCAACAGGCTTTTTGTATTTTTCTTCTACTTCCTTTTGGCATACCCACTTTGCAATAACCTTGTTCAGTTCGTAGCGAGTCAGAGTGGGGTCTATGTTGAGTTTGCTGTAGTCTTTCCACTTGTCAGGATAGCCAATTTTTACGTAGAAGGCATTCAACTTGTCCTTTGCCACTTTCTTTGTTTCTTCGCTCATCCAGTCTTGCTGGTCGATGCGCTGTCCGAGAGCAATCTGCAAATTCTTGACAAGTTGCTTCATACGAGCCTTGTTTTCTGCGGGGAAATATTTCTGTACGTACATTTGTCCTACAGCCTCGCCCAATGTGTTGCATGCTGATACGGCACGTTTCCAGCGTGGTTGAATTTCTTGTTTGCCTGACATCTGGCGACCGAAGAAATCGAAATATTCGGCATAGACAACATCGCCAAGTACAGAAGATGAATTTGAAAGAACTTTCCATTGCATCCAGTCCTTGAGTTGGCGCACAGGAATGGTGTTGAGAATCTCAATATCGTTCTTGATTGCTTCAGGCTGACCAACGTCGATGAAATCAACATCGGTTATGAAATTGTTGGCGAAATATTCTTCCCAAGGGAAACCTGCATAATCCCTTTGCAAATCAGCAAACGACATTTTGTGATAGTTTGTGGCAGGGTCGCGCAACTCTGTGCGTGTCTTGTTTTTTTCTGCAACCTTGTTTTCGATGGCCATCACGGATTCCATTTTTCTGGTGGCTGTCTCTTCGTTGTCGCCAACCAGTTTGAACATGTTTACGATATGCTTTTTGAATCCTTCGCGGATTTTCTTTGTGGCTTCATCATCTTTTGTATAATAGTCTTTATTGCCAAGTGTGAGTCCGCCTTGTCCAATACTGAGAAGGTTCATCTTGGAGTTCATCATGTCGGCACCGATACCCACACCGAAGATGAAGCCCAGGCCATCGGCATCGTTTTTAATAAACAGGCTGATGAGTTCTTTGCGGCTTTGTGTCTTTTCGATGGTTGCCAAATCTTTCATCACAGGCTTCACACCGTCTTTGTTCTGACGTGCAGAGTCCATAACCATATTGTAGAGGTCGGCAATCTTCTGTGCCACGCTGCCTTTTTCGTGTTTACTTGCAGCCAGTTCAAGGATAAGTTCTTTTTGCTGTTCGCGGTTTTGTTCTGCTATGGCATCAAAACTGCCGAAACGGGAATATTCTGGTTTCAGCGGATTGGCTTTACGCCAGCCACCGCAAGCATATTCATAAAAATCATTACCAGGATTCATTTGAGGGTTCATATTGTCTAAATGAAGTCCAATGCTTTTATCCTGTGACATAACACAATTTGTCATACCAATAGCCATAACTAACATTATAATTTTTTTCATAACTTTTTGTTTTTTAATGCTTCTATTAATTTGTGTTCTATTTCTTCAGCCAATTCAGGATTATCTTCCAAGATTTTCTTTACAGCATCGTGTCCTTGTCCTAACTGCTGGCCATTATAACTGAACCAACTGCCACTCTTTTTTATGATTCCTTGCTCAGTACCGAGGTCAATAAGTTCGCTAATCTTTGAAATACCTTCACCGAAAGCAATCTCAAATTCAGCTTTGCGGAATGGAGGAGCCACCTTGTTCTTCACAACTTTCACTTTTACCTGATTGCCGACGAAATCGTCGCCGCTCTTGATGGAAACGACCTTGCGAATATCCAATCTCACGCTGGCGTAAAATTTCAAGGCATTACCTCCTGTTGTGGTTTCTGGATTGCCAAACGAGACACCAATTTTTTCTCTCAACTGGTTGATGAATATGCAGGTTGTGTTTGTCTTTGCAATTGTGGCTGTAAGTTTTCTCAAGGCTTGCGACATCAGTCTTGCCTGGAGACCGAGTTTGTTTTCTCCCATGTCGCCTTCTATTTCTGCTTTTGGAGTGAGGGCAGCTACAGAGTCGATAACCACAATGTCAATAGCAGATGAGCGGATCAGCTGGTCGGCAATGTCGAGAGCCTGCTCTCCATTGTCGGGCTGTGAAATCCATAGATTAGAGGTATCAACACCAAGTTTTTCTGCATAGAAACGGTCGAAAGCATGTTCAGCATCAATGTAGGCTGCAATTCCGCCTGCTTTTTGCGAATTAGCCACAGCATGCAGGGCAAGTGTGGTTTTACCAGAACTTTCAGGACCGTAGATTTCTATTATGCGTCCTTTAGGATAACCACCTACGCCAAGGGCAGCATCAAGTCCAATACTTCCAGTAGGGATTACTTCAACATCCTCTACTTTGTCATCGCCTAATTTCATTATCGAACTGTCGCCAAAACTCTTGTGAATCTTAGCCATTGCAGCTTCAAGAGCCTTAAGTTTGCCTTCAGGTGAATCAGTTGCGATTTTCACTTCTTCTTTTTTAGTTGCCATAAATATTTCGGTTAATTAAATTTTCTGTTCGTCTATGATATTTCCTTCCACGTCAACAATGCGCCAATGGGTGATGTTGCGGGCTTCGCTTGAGATGCTTACACCACACTTGACAAGAACCTTCCTCTCTGCCTCGTAAGGAATGGCATAACCCTTATCGTCAATCTGTGCCAGGGCATTTTCTACGCTATCATCTACCTTTAGTTCAAGGACAAAAATGTGGGTCTTAGTCTTTATCACTACGTCTGCCCTGCCGAGAATGCTCTTCACTTCGGTATCCACCTTACTGTTTAGCAAGGAGAAGACAATATACATAAGCATCTGATAGAAGGCTTCGCACTTCTTCTTTGCCATCCACTCCTTTTTGGTAATGATGTCGTAAGGCAGGTTAGCTATCCATGAGCGGAGCTGAGCCAATGCTGCGGACAGGTCGCCTCCCTTCAAGGCACGTGCCATGGCAACAATAACGGCATTGCGCTCCAAATCGTCGGTATCCATCAGATAGTTCGTCAATCCGCTCACCATGCCCTGACGCACTTCGTAGTTAGGAAAATGGAGAGTATATGAATTAAAGTCCTTATCGTATGTATCAATGGTCAGATAACCGCTCTGATAGAGAAGTGGAATGGGAGTTCTTGCGCTCTCGCAAGGTGCATTAAAGTCCATAAGCGACATTTCCACTCCATCAAGAGCTAATGGATTGAACTCAGGATAATGCTGCAGATGCTCTATCAGTCCAGTCATGGTTGCCGACTCAAACCAGTAGTGATCTGTCGTACCCTTGTCAAGAGCCCTCAATAAGCTGAATGGAGCATAGACATCCTTGCTGTTCTTTGAGAAATGATAACCATCGTAGTTCTTCTTCAGCAAGGCATACGCCTCATCGGTCGTGATGTCAAGATTTTCTGCATACTCCTCAATGCAAGGGCGGAGCACCGTGTCCAACTCATCCTGCGTGATGCCGCAAATGCCAGAGTATTCATCGTCCATGGATATCTGATTCAGGTTGTTAAGTTCCGAAAAAATGCTTAACTGCGAGAATTTGGTCACACCGGTGATAAAGACGAAGCGAAGGTATGCACCATCCATTTTTACTGTCTGATAGAAGCCTCGGAGCATTGTGCGAAGTCCATCCAGCATATCCTCGTTGTAGAGGTTACGCATCATCGGAGTGTCATATTCGTCGATGATGACTACGACTTTCTGTCCTTGAGTGTCGTGTATGTGGCGAAGCAACTGATGAAAGCGCGTA
>JAZLEX010000201.1:0-2055 GCA_045615485.1 Prevotella sp. | reverse complement strand
ACTTATTCATTGCGTATTTGGATAAAGCCTGATGCTATGCTGCAGTATGGTCTTGTGCCTGATGATGTTTTTGCAGCTCTGTCAACTCAAAACATCGTTTCTCCAGCAGGTTCACTTGGTGAGCATTCTGACAATACCTATGAATACACAATGGAGTATAAAGGTCGTCTGAAATCCATTTCCGAATTTGAGGATATTGTGATCAAAGCCAACCTTGATGGTACAATGCTCCGTCTTCGTGATGTGGCTGATATTGAACTCGGCGCTCTCAACTACACATTCACCTCATCGGTTGATGGAAAGCCAGGGGTTGTGTTTATGGTAAGTCAGGTGGCAGGTGCTAATGCTACAAGTGTTAACAATCAGATTGATCAGCTCTATAAAGAGATAGAACCTCAATTGCCTCCAGGCTTGGAATTCTGTAAACTTCAGAATGCAAACGACTTCCTCTTTGCAGCTATGCACAATGTTGTTGAGACTCTGATTATTGCAATCATTCTCGTGGTTTTGGTGGTTTATCTCTTCCTTCAGAGTTTCAAGGCAACGGTGATTCCTACGATATCAATCATCGTCTCTATGATAGGAACGTTTGCCATTGTGAAAATGGCAGGTTTCTCGCTCAATATTCTTACGCTGTTTGCACTGGTGCTTGCTATTGGTACGGTGGTTGATGATGCCATCGTGGTTGTTGAGGCAGTTATAGCCAAGTTTGATGGCGGTGAGACTAATCCAGTAAAGGCTACTAATAGTGCCATTCATGAAGTTTTTACAGCCGTAATGTCCTGTACGTTTGTCTTCATGGCAGTATTCATCCCTGTAACATTCATGCCTGGCACATCGGGAACATTCTTTACTCAGTTCGGTGTCACTCTTGCAGCAGCAGTAGGACTCTCTGGAGTAAATGCCTTGACGCTTTGTCCTGCATTATGTGCAGTAATGTTGCGGCCTGAAGGAAATGAATCCAAGAAAAACATCAACTATTTTGTGAGAAAAGCCTACGATGCAGCCTATGGTTCATTGTTCAGGAAATACACTCATGCCGTTGGCAAGTTCATGAAATGGCCTGCAATATCTTGGATTGGACTCGTTGCAGCAGTTGTGTTGATGGTTTGGCTGATGAAGATTACTCCAACGGCACTTGTTCCACAGGAAGACCAGGGCGTAATGCTCGTCAATGTAACAACTCCTCCAGGCTACACAATAAAACAAACCGAAGAAGTGATGTCAAGGGTAGAAAAAATTGCAAGTAAGTATGAGGAAGTTGAGCATATTGCAAAGGTTACAGGCTTTGGTATCATTTCCGGTATGGGTTCAAACAATGGTCTGCTTATTATCCGATTGAAGAATTGGGATGAGCGTGAAGGCATAGAACATTCGATGGACATGCTGCAATATAAGCTCTATACCGAGTGTCAGTCCATCAAGGAAGCACAGGTGCTACCTTTGCAGCAACCTCAGATTCCAGGCTACGGACAAGGTAATGCCATCGAACTTGTGATGCAGGATCATCAAGGTGGCGACTCGAAAACTTTCCTGGCAAATGTTAAGAAGTTCATTGGTGAATTGCAGAATGCACCTGAAATAGGGTCGGTGTATATGAGCTATTCTGATGACTATCCGAAATATTCCATTGACGTGGATGCCACTATCTGCCAGCGTGCAGGTATCTCTCCAAAGGATGTGCTCAGTGTGCTCGGCTCTTACTGCGGAGGTGCTTATGTGTCAAACTTCAATCAATACGGAAAGATTTACCGTGTAATGGCTGAGGCTCCAACAGAATACCGTCTTGATCCGCAGTCTCTTACAAATATTTATGTTAAGACAACTCAAGGAACAATGGCACCAATATCTCAGTTTGTCAAGCTTACATCAATGGTGGGTTCAAACTCGGAAAAACGTTTTAATCTCTATTCATCAATCACTCTGAGCATAAGCGCCAATTCAGGTTATTCAACAGGTCAGGCAATGGAAGCCATAAAGACAACCTTTGATAAGTCAATGCCTACAGGTTATGGTTATGAATATGGTGGAATGTCGCGTGAGGAACAGGCTAAT
>JAZLEX010000200.1:0-9364 GCA_045615485.1 Prevotella sp. | reverse complement strand
TCACCCTGTGCTATGTTATACCGTCCTTTGACTTTTGTCTTCCAATGTCGCGACTCGGCATAGTCAAAACGAGTTTTGCCTCTGCTCTCACTAAGCTCTACTTTTGCACGTCTGCAAAAGTTGGTTCAGGACTTATGAGATAAAAGCTCTGTAGGAGCGTAATAACATAGCGTAGTGCGTTAGCGCTACGTAATTGGATGAACTATCCTCTAAAGCGCTGTAGGTGTCCTTCGACAGGCTCAGGATAAACTACATAATTTCATATTGTAGTTGCCGATGTTGGTCAGGCGTACTTGTCTCCTTGGTTCAAAAAGGGTGAGTAGTCACAAGTTATGATAAAAAATGTGAAAATATTGTAAAAATCCAGAGCTTGTTAACTTTGTTTTATAGAAAATGTATAACTTTGTAAATTGAACTTAATAAAATCTTTGAATTATCATTAAATGCAATTTATATGAGTATCAGTAAGGATGTCATCAAACAGTGCCTGATTAATAAGCAACGCGAGGTGGATGAGGCGGTGATTGTGAACCGTCCCGTAGAATTTGAAGAGAACGGCAACTATGTGATAGTTGGCGTGAGACATGTGGGTAAATCATACCTGCTGTATCAGCGTGTGCGTCAGCTGCAGGCTGCCGGAAAGGGATGGGACGAGATTCTGTTTGTGGACTTTGAGGATGAGCGTTTGGCGGAATTCCAGACGGAAGACTTCAATAGTTTGCTGGAGGCCCATCTGGAATTGTATGGTAAGAAACCAGTGGTGTTTTTGGACGAGGTGCAGAACATTCCGCATTGGGATAAATTCGTGCGGAGGTTGACTGATGCGAAATACAGGGTGTATGTGACGGGCAGCAATGCGAAGATGCTGAGCAAGGAGGTGGCAACTACGTTGGGCGGACGGTTCTTTATCTATGATGCATACCCATATTCATTTAAAGAGTATCTGGCAGCGCAGCAAGTGGAACTGAAAGAGCATTGGGAGTATGACACGATTCAGAGAAGCGAAGTGAAGCGGCATCTGAATGAGTACTTCTATTATGGTGGGTTGCCAGAGGTTCTGTCGTTTAAGAACAAGCGGGCTATGCTTTCGAGCTTGTACCAGAAGATTTACTTGGGTGACATCTGTGCACGAAACAACATTAAGAACGATAGGGTGCTGAACATCCTAATTAAGAAGATGGCAGAGAGCGTGAAGCAACCGCTGTCGTATAATAGGCTGAAGAACGTGATAGTGGCAACGGGGGCACCCATTAGTGTACCTACTACAATAGACTATGTGGATTACGCCTCTGACAGTTGGCTGGTACTGCCCATGAAGAACGAGATTGGAAAGCTGACAGAGAAGGAAATGCAAAGGAAATACTACTTCGTTGACAACGGGTTGCTGAACCTGTTCTTGATGAACTCAGAGACTTCGCTGCTGGAGAACATGGTGGCGGTGGAGCTGTGCAGGCGGTTTGGCAAGGAGAACGTGTTTTTCCTGAATGCGGAGAAGGAGATAGACTTCATTGTACCTGACGAGAGGTTGGCCATACAGGTATCCTACAGCATCAAGGATGAGACCACTTACAACAGGGAGGTACCGCCACTTGTGAAGTATGCCAAGGCACACAAGGACTGGAAGTGCCTGCTGATTACTTATGATGAGGATGGCATGGAAGAGGGAATATCCGTAGTGCCAGTGTGGAAGTGGCTGATGTGAATTTACCGTTTTCCCCCATTGTTTTCCCAAAATGAAAAATCAGCAACTTGAATTTCTTATAAGTTGCTGATTTTCTTTGTGGGCCATCCAGGGCTTGAACCTGGGACCTCCAGATTATGAGTCTGTTGCTCTAACCAACTGAGCTAAAAGCCCTACAATTGTTAATTGTATTATCTCTTTTGACGGTGCAAAGGTATGAAAAAAGTTTAGAGTTTAGAGTCTAGAGTTTAGAGTTTTAAGATTTTTTAATGATTTTTCTTTCGTTTTTCGATTACCTTCCAAAGTTTCAAACCAGCAAAATATGCAATTCCACCCCATATTATACCTGCGATAGCATCAATAGCATAGTGGGCACGGACATAGACTGTACTGATAGTCAATAATATAAAAAATATCAGCATTGTCGTTCCAAGCTTACGGTTACCTTTGAATGCCAATATTACTATTGCAAGCGTTACACTTACATGACTGCTTGGAAATGCTGCTATCGGTCGTTCACCAGCATTATGCGCAGTGACCAGCAGATAATGGAAAAAACCATTTTCCCACCCTATTATCGGCAAACAATCCTGACACTTAGAAAAGCAATGTTCTAAATTAGGGAATATGCCTGCTTGTATATTATCGATTCCAGCCATCTGGAAATAATACTGAGGACCAGAAACTGGCAGGAATATAAAAATAACATACGATGCAAAAAATGAGAATAATAATATGAATGTGCTTTTTTCAAACTGTTCGTACTTGGAGAAGAAATAATAGAATATCACTATTGCCATGAGAAAATAGTAACTTACGTAGCTCATTGACAATAATTCACTTATGATTGGATGAGACAGCCTGTCATAAAAAAGTAATGCTGGTTGGCAACCAAACAGGTTCTGCTCAAATTGGGCAAACACATGGTCAAGATTAGGGAAAATGCGATTAAACTCATAAATATCTGGATACCATGAACCAAGAAGAGCCAACTGCAGACAGCAACGCAACATGAAAGTAACGCGACAAGGAATGCAACGATAGACAACCCATAATCCCGCCATCATAGCCATAGCCTGTACGCGCAGTGATATAATTGCATGTGAATTTGGAATTTCATTCCTGAAAACAAAACACACCGTCAGAGTAAAAAGTGTATAAGCCAAAATTATCCATTCCAACGGTATTATTCCTTTACGCGGATTTTTCTCAATAGTAAAAATATTTTTTAGTAATTTCATTCTTTTCCGAATTATAGCCATCCTTCTTTTTTATACCATTCTATTGAAAGATGAACTCCAGTTTTCAAATCATATTGCGGCTTATAGCCCAATTCTTCAATTGCTGGCTGAATATCGCAACGCCAATTCCTCTGTTTCAGAATATTAAACTTATCCTTATTCAATGCTGATATTCTGCCTGTAGCGCGTGCAATAGTCTCTCCACATATGCAGACAATATGCAGAAACCATACAGGGGCTTTTATGCGTAGCATGAATTTATCGCCCAGTTCATGACGGATAAGGTTGCTGAAGTCTGTTGATTTATACACCTTGCCGTCAGAGATAAAATATTTCCGTCCTCCCACTCCACGCTCTAATGCCAGAAAAACAACTTCAACCAAATCCTGCACATAAACAAATGTTATTTCCTGCGGTTTGTAGCCTACGCAGAAATCAATATGTTTCTTTATGCTGTCTGCCATAAGAAAATAATCTTTTTCGCGCGGACCATAAACACCAGTCGGACGCAGGGTTATTATCTGCATCTTAGAGTTTAGCGTGTCCAAATATCGCTCCGCTTCCATCTTGCTACAACCATACGCTGTGTTTGGCTTCGGTTCATCGGTATCTTTGATTTCTGTATATGGCATTTGCTCGCGCACAGCACCGTATGCACTCAAACTGCTTATGAAAACAAATTTCTCGGGTGTAATACCTAATTCAATAAATGAATCAGCAAAATTGCGTGTTCCTTCTGTATTGATTCTATAAAAATCCGATTTGTCAAGACATTTTGTAGCACCAGCTGCATGGACGACATAATCCCATCGATGCCCCTGCATCGATTGCTTAAGTTGTTCTTTCGAAGAAAAATCCAACTCAATAAAATTTATCCGTGAATCCTGCAGATATTTGCGATTCGTCGTCTTGCGTACGGCAGCCCATACTTCCATATTGCATTTTAAAGCCTCTTCGACTATAAAACTTCCAATAAATCCACTTGCGCCAGTAATTAGTATTTTTCTCATTCAGTCTGCAAAGGTAAGAAAAAAATAATCAATGCACAATTCGCAACTGATAATTATGTTTTTTTAATAAATAATTCAAGTTTAATACTTCATTCTATCCAACAAAATGATGTGGTGTTTTTTAAACCAATGACAGACATATATTCGTCTATATCTGCACATATTTTTATTCTGCGATACAGATTCTCAGGATGAGAACTTAAATTCACAGCATCTCTTATAGCCTGACTGGCTTTGTTCGACTTGCTCAATTGCACAGGCATAACCAATGACGAATCGGTTATATCAGGACTATCGGCAATAATTATATTCGTCTCTTTAGTACCGACTCCAAAAGTTGCACTTTTCATGCTTGTGCCATTGACAAATCCCACAATATAGCCAGCCACCCACTTACCAGTGAAACTTTCTTTGTCAGCCAACAACGCTTCTTTCATCAACTTATTACTCGTCCAATCGCTTGGAATATAAGGATACGTCTTGCTGCCATAGCGCATCTCATCGGTAATGGTTGTATCGTTTTCATTTTCGTCTTCGTTTTCGTTTTCGTTCTGTTCAATGCTGCTTCCCGAATCATTATCATTTGACGATTCGGATAAGTCCATCTTCTCACAACTTATCGCCATGAGGCAGAACGTAATGCAGATAATGCTGAAAATTTTCATGTCAGTACTCAATATTTTCAAGAAACAATGCTTTTGCAGGCATAGAATCACCTGCGGTGGAACGGTTTTTGTTTTCGATAATCCTACACAATTCATCCAATTCAATCTTCCCTCTGCCAACATCTATCAGCGTCCCCACTATCGCTCGGACCATGTTCCTGAGGAAACGGTTTGCTGTGATTGAGAAATATGCCGTAGAATCCGATGTCAAATGCCATTTTGCATCATATATCTCACACAAAGTGGTTTTCACATCTGAATTTGATTTACAGAACGACTCGAAATCTTTGTATTTCTTCAGAATGTCTGCCCCTTGATTCATTTTTTCATAATCAAGATTGTAAGTGATATAATGTGAATACTGATTCAGGAAGGCATCTTTTTGGGAATGTATATAATAATGATATGTTCGTGCTTTTGCGGAAAAACGCGCATGCATATCATCTGCCACTTGCTCAATCTTCATAATAGCAATGTTGTGTGGCAAAATCTTGTTTAATTTATACACCAATTGCCCTGTTTCCATCGGCAAATCTGAAGTCCAGTCAAAATGTGCCACCATCTGCCGTGCATGCACACCAGTATCAGTCCTACCCGCACCAACAATATCAACGGGTTGTCTCAATAGTGTTGCCAGCGCATTTTCAATTGTTTCTTCCACGGTCACGGCATTTGGCTGTATTTGCCATCCGTGATATGCCGTTCCATCGTATTGGAGTGTAATGAAGTATCTTGCCATTTGTGTGCAAAAATAAGAAAAAAGGTTGGAGGTTAGAGGTTAGAGGTTAGGGATTTATGGTTTTTTAATAAAAAAACTTAAAAATCTCTCAACCCTCAACCCTCAACCATCAACCTTTTGTTACCTTTGCATATCAAAAAACTTTTAATATGAAAAAGCAATCTATTCTACTATTTGTAATGTTTGCATTTGCATGCAATCATTGTTTTTCCCAAACTTTCGAAAACCAATACACACGTTCCCTCAGCGACATCATGAATGATGTGGCAAAACGTTTCAACATCCGTCTGAAATACGATATGGACACAACGGGACTGAAGGTAAGTTATGCCGATTTTCGTGTACGTCCATATTCTGTTGAGGAAACACTCGCAAACATTCTGTCTCCACTTGACTTCAAGGCTGTCTATCAGAACAAGAACATCTGGAAAGTGAAAAAATATGAATATCCACGCCGCCAGGCTCCTGATGGTGCAAAACTCACGGCTTACCTCACTTCACTTTGCAACAACAAAGCAGAATGGGAAACACGCCGAGCTGTGCTGAAACGGGAAGTCCGTGAACGTTTGGCCATCGACCCTCTTCTTGCCAAATGCACAAACGAAATTCCGCAGACCACCAAAATACGAAAATACGACGGTTACACCGTGCAAAATTTTTGTTTAAAGACCTTCGATAATTACACGATAAAAGGATCCATCTACACTCCTGCAAAAAAAGGAAAGCATCCGCTTATCATCTGTCCGATAGGTCATTTCGCCAACGGACGATATAATGCCGACCTTCAAAAGCGTTACGCTACATTGGCTCGTATGGGTGCTATCTGTGTTAGTTACGACCTCTGGGGCTGGGGAGAATCCGAAGATGAAGTTGGCAAAGATGCCCATCAGACAACCTTTGCACACCAGATGCAGGCTGTCAACGGATTAAAGATTTTGGATTGGATGATTGAACGTAAAGATGTTGATAAGTCGCGTATAGGTGTAAATGGTGGTAGTGGCGGTGGTAGCCAGACCGTCTTACTGTCCGTACTCGACGACAGGTTCACAGCCAGTTGTCCAGTTGTCAGCATGTCATCATGGTTTGATGGCGGTTGTCCTTGCGAAAGCGGCATGCCAATCCAACTGTCTGGTGGAGGCACTTGCAACCCTGAACTCTCAGCCACATTCGCCCCAAAACCAATGATGGTAATCAGCGATGGAGGCGATTGGACATCAACCACCCCAGATGTGGAATTTCCTTTCATCCAGCGCATCTATGGTTTCTACAATGCCAAAGAGAATGTGCAAAACATCCATCTTCCATCTGAGCGTCACGATTTCGGACCCAACAAGCGCAATGGAGTATATAAATTCTTTGCAGAAGTTTTCTCGTTGGATACTTCAAAAATAGATGAAAGTAAAGTCACAATCGAAGATGAAAACACACTCAGATTCAATAAGAGATAAATTCAAATATTATGGATAAAAATTTTTTAAGAACAATTATGTTAGCATTATTGCCAATACTTGGCTGTATGCTGACTGATGCTGCTTGCTTTGCAGGCAATAGTCACATTCTTTGGTACGACAAGCCAGCGCAAACCTGGACGGAAGCCCTGCCTATCGGTAATGGTCGTTTAGGAGGAATGGTATTCGGAAATGTATCCGTTGACCGTATTCAGCTCAACGAAGAAACAATATGGGCAGGACGACCAAACAACAATGCCAACCCTGAAGCATTGGAATGGCTACCTAAAATTCGTGAAATGATATGGAATGGCGAATACAAGCAAGCACAAGATGCTGCTACTGCCCATGTCCAATCGAGCACAAACCACGGAATGCCTTATCAGCCATTTGGCGACTTGAACATCAGTTTCCCTGAAACAAACGATTACAAGAACTATTACCGCGAATTAAACCTTGATTCCGCAAGAGCAATAATAAGATACACAGTAGATGGAGTCACCTATACCCGTGAATACATCTCAAGCCTTTCCGACAATGTCATCACTATCCACCTCACCGCCAGTAAAAAAGGTATGATAACATGCAATGCCAATCTGACCTCACCTCATCCCGATGCAAAAATCTATAGCGAGGGCAACGAACTCATCGTTGGCGGCATGTCGTCAAACCATGAAAAACTGAAAGGGAAAGTCTCTTTCACTGGTCGTGCAACAGCCAAAGTCGTAGGAGGGGAATCAACCTGTAAGGATGGCGTTATGCAGATTATAAATGCCGACGAAGCAACCATCTATATTTCAATAGCCACAAACTTCAAACATTATAATGACATAAGTGGCGACGGTGCGGCTAAATCTGAAGAAATCCTCTCACAAGCCATAACAAAGGATTATCAGGACATGAAAAGCCGCCATGTGGCAAAATACAAATCATATTTCGATCGCGTGAAACTTGATTTGGGCGAAGACAAATTTGCACATATCACTACTGAAAAGCGCGTTGCTGCATTCAAGGACAACAAAGACTTGCATCTGGCAGAAACTTATTTCCAGTTTGGCAGATACCTGCTCATCTGTTCTTCACAGCCTGGCAATCAGCCTCCAACTCTTCAAGGAATCTGGAACGACAAGCTTTTCCCTGCATGGGACAGCAAATACACCACAAACATCAATCTTGAGATGAACTATTGGCCAGCAGAAGTCTGCAATCTCTCCGACCTCACAGAGCCACTTTTCTCAATGATAAAAGACCTCAGCGAAACAGGAAACCAAACAGCACGCATCATGTATGGAGCCGATGGATGGGTTCTGCACCACAACACTGACATTTGGCGTGTAACAGGAGGTATCGACAGCGCTAATTCTGGGCTTTGGCCTACTGGTGCAGCATGGCTCTGCCAGCATCTTTGGGAACATTATCTATACACAGGCGACATGGATTTCCTGAAAACCTACTATCCTATAATGGAAAGTGCAGCACGCTTCCTCAACCAGATAATGGTTAAGCACCCTGTACATGGCTACTGGGTGGTGTGCCCATCCTTGTCACCAGAAAACAACCATCCGTTCAAAGCATCAACAGCGGCTGGCGTAAGCATGGACAACGAACTAATAACCGACCTCTTCACCCACGTGCTTCAGGCAAAAGATATTCTCGGAATCAACACCACACTTGCCGACAGCCTGAAAGAGAAACTCGCAAATCTGCCACCACTCAAAATCGGCAAATGGGGACAATTGCAGGAATGGCTCGACGACTGGGACAACCCTGATGACAAACACCGTCATGTGTCACATCTCTATGCCCTCTATCCAAGCAATCAGATAACCCCATTCCTCACACCTGAACTCACCGAGGCTGCCAAGACCTCACTTATTCATCGCGGCGACCCTTCAACAGGCTGGAGCATGGGATGGAAAGTATGCTTGTGGGCACGACTGCTCGATGGCAACCATGCATGGAAACTGATAGGCAACCAGCTCACACTCGTTCAAGTGGTTGATCCACGTTCTGAATGGAAAACTGGTGGTGGCACATATCCGAATCTATTCGATGCCCACCCACCATTCCAAATCGACGGCAACTTTGGCTGTACGGCAGGTATAGCCGAAATGCTGCTGCAAAGCCATGAAGACTTCATAAACCTTCTTCCTGCACTTCCTGACGACTGGGCAAGCGGCAAAGTCAGCGGTCTGAAGGCTCGTGGCGGTTTCGAAGTCGATGAAGAATGGAAAGACGGCAAATTAGTCAAAGCCATCATTAAATCCAACAATGGCGGCAAGTTAAGAATAAAATACCAAAACAATAAAATCTATGAAATCAAAACTAAAGCTGGCAAGTCTTATACTTACACTCCTGGCAAGTAATTGCTATGCAGCAACAAAACCCATAAAACCCTGGGACAATGGCAGACTGAAAATCTCGGAAAACCATCGATTTCTGATTCATGAAAATGGCAAACCATTCTTCTGGCTCGGCAACACAGCCTGGCTCATGCCAGAACGCCTCAACCGCGATGAAGTGGAACGCTTCCTTACAATCGAACAACAAAATGGCTATAATGTAGAACTGATACAAGTC
>JAZLEX010000199.1:0-5692 GCA_045615485.1 Prevotella sp. | reverse complement strand
TCATTCTAAAATAATGACTGTTGATGATAGTTTCTGCACCATCGGCAGCACTAATCTTGATGCCAGAAGCCTTTCGTGCGACTATGAAGTAAATGCACTTATTCTCGACCATCATACTACAGCCGAACTGATGGAAATTTTCGAGAACGACAAGAAAGACTGCTTCCTTCTCACTCCAGAAACTTGGAACCAAATGCGTACCCGCTGGCAGAAGACACGCGGATGGTTTGCACATTTGCTGTCACCTTTTCTTTAAAATAAATGCACACTTTTAGTAAAAACGTGCAATAATGTGTTAAAAATGCAACAAAATATTGCTTTATATCAAAATAATACAATAAAAATTTTGAAATTTGCAAAAATATACATACCTTTGCAGCGAATTTGTAATGGTTCAAATATTGAATAACATAAAGTGTTTTTATAACATAATGTCTAATTTAAAATTTTATTAACATGAAGAAATTATTTATGGTAATTGCTCTTGCAGCAATGACAATGAGCGCAAGTGCTCAGAAAGTTGGTATTTGGTACGGTGTTGGTTTCAACAAGGTTACAGGTGATGGCAATAAAATGTATTGTGCACCTCTTAATGTTGGTGTTGCTTACACTCAAGAAATGGGCAATTTCGACCTCACAGGTGGTTTGAGCTATCGTCAAAAGGGCACTAAAGCTGATATTGAGGGAGCCGAAGCATGGAAACCTGGATATCTCCAGTTAGACGTTCTTGGTACATACAATTTCTACAAGAACGATGAAGGCACAACTAAGTTTGGTATCCAGACTGGTCCTTTTGTAGGTCTTATGGTTAACAAGGATGAGGTTGAAAGTGATGATCTTAGAAAATGTGACGTAGGTTGGCAGGTTGGTCTTGCTGGTGCTATCAAGAACTTTACTATTAGTGCAGGCTACGAATTTGGGTTTGTAAGACTTTATAAGGGTGTGGAATCTGGCTGCTTGAATCAAGGCATTTGCCTCAAGGTTGGTTACCAGTTCAGTCTCTAATTTGAATATCATTCAAACACAGTAAAGGCTTCCCGAGTGGAAGCCTTTTTTATTTCTCGTGAATGATTCACGGATGACCTTGACTCAGTGGAAATTTAGTGGGTGTAGGATTGTTTTGACAAAAACATAAAAAACCCCTTGTGATTGTTGCAAATGTCTCTTATGAGCCATTAATGATATAGTTGGTTGAAAACCCTTGTGAACAAGTTCACAGATGTTTCCAACCACCTACATCATTACCATATCGAGTTCTGCAACAATCACAAGGCGATAAACCAAAATAAACCTTTCCCATAACATCGTTCCCATATCAATATGTATATATGGTGCAACAGTTTGTTTATTGCTGCTGAAAGCAGCTGGTTTATCGCTCATTCATAGAATAAAGTTAATCTCGGATTAATGAATAATGAATTGACTTTGTCTTGCAAGCTTGCTTGTGAAGACAAAGTCAATACATTGTTCAAGAGCCAAAGGCTCCATTCTATGAATGAGGGTTTAACTTGGTTTTTGTGATAAACTACCTGCGAGCATCGATGCTCCCCCAGTATTTTTCCACAGACACCTTATTCAGCCAACTTATCGTTGCTGCCAAGAACATCAACAATCTTGTGGCTATAAAGCTCTTCCATCAAGTCACGAGCAGGACCGCAATATTTACGAGGGTCAAATTCAGCAGGCTTTTCTGCCAAAACCTTACGTACTGCTGCTGTGAATGCAAGACGTGAATCTGAATCAATATTGATTTTGCAGACAGCACTCTTGGCAGCCTTTCTGAGCTGCTCCTCAGGAATACCTACAGCATCTGGCAACTTGCCACCATATTCATTGATGATGTCAACATATTCCTGTGGTACAGATGAAGAACCATGCAGAACGATTGGGAACCCTGGCAACTGCTTCATAATCTCATCCAGTACGTCGAATGCCAATGGAGGAGGAACGAGTTTGCCTGTCTTTGGGTCGCGTGTACATTGTTCTGGCTTGAACTTGTATGCGCCATGAGAAGTACCTATGGAAATAGCTAATGAGTCAACACCTGTCTTCTGTGTGAAGTCGATAACTTCCTCAGGCTTCGTGTAGTGAGATTCCTCTGCAGCAACCTCATCTTCAACACCTGCTAAAACGCCTAATTCACCTTCTACTGTAACATCGTGCTCGTGAGCATATTCCACAACCTTCTTGGTCAAAGCAACATTTTCCTCGTAAGGCAGAGAACTGCCATCGATCATTACAGACGAGAAACCAAGGTCAACACAACTCTTGCATATTTCAAAACTGCTTCCATGATCAAGATGCAATACTATTTCAGGATGTTCGCAGCCTAATTCCTTAGCGTATGCCACAGCCCCCTGAGCCATATAGCGCAACAAAGTAGGATTAGCATAGTTGCGTGCACCACTTGAAACCTGAAGAATAACTGGAGACTTCTTTTCAGAAGAAGCCTTGATAATAGCCTGCAATTGCTCCATATTGTTGAAGTTGAATGCAGGGATAGCGTAACCGCCATTAATTGCTCTGGCAAACATCTCTTTAGTATTCACCAGACCTAATTCCTTGTAACTTACCATAATATTTATGTTATAAAATCAAACAAATTTCGTTGACGTTCCAAAAAACCGACCGCAAAGATATGAAAAAAGGTTAGAGGTTAGAGATTAGAGGTTAGAGATTTAAGTTTTTTTAGCGGTTCAACGGTTATTAGAAATTTGGAATTTGGATTTTTTTTAACGATTTTAGTTAAGATTTCGAGCCCGAAGGGCGATCCCCTAAAAATCGTCTTCAAAAGCGAGGTACTCGAGCGTATTTTTGTTTGGATTTTCGTTAAGGATTTTTTTATCCTAACTAAAATCTAAAACCAAAATCCTCACAATGTCTCGCCTTTGGCTCGCCATAGAAATGCGCAACTGTACGTTACTTCTATGAGACGATTAAATTAAGGATCGTCGCTACGCTCCTCGAAATCCAAACCAAAATCCCAATTAAAATCTCATTTAATATTTTACATTTATGATATGTATGAGTGTCAAGGTAATCATGACTATACAACATACAATATAAATAATACAACATTTCATAACCGTAAAATATTTTTTGGCAAATTTGGTGATGAAATGGTTATTTTTGCATTCTTACCTTCTACGCAGAACACCAGTTGACCTTTAAATGTCTTCATAGTCGGTTTTGTAAATACTTCTGTTGAGGTGGCATCGCCATTGCATACTCCACGGAACTTTCCATTCTCCACTTCAAACGTGAGCTGGTTGTCGGCTTCAGGGCAGATGACACCATTTTTATCGACCACACTAACCGTGACAAACGTGAAATCCTCATACGTCTGCGATTCAGTCTCCAGATGGTCTGCTTTGCCAGCAGTACGGACTATCTTCTCACCACTTTTCCTTCCCTGCGAATCATAAACCACCACCTTTAATTCTCCAGATTCATATTTAACTTCGTTCCATCTTAGACGATAACGGTCAATTGCAGGATTCCCGTGTCCGCCTTTCAAAGTAACATCTTTAGTTCTCTTGCCTTGTGATTTTCCGTTGACAAACAATTCTGCCGAAGGATAATCGGTGTAACAATAGACAGGTGTTACCATTCCCTCTCTACCTTGCCATGTCCAATGTGGAAGCAGATGGATTGTATGTTCATCCTTGTTCCATCGTGCCCGATAGAGATAATATCTGTCTTTTGGCAGTCCAGCAAGGTCTATTATTCCAAAATAACTGCTTCTTGACGACCATGCACCATCGTATGGTGTCGGCTCTCCAAGATAGTCGAATCCCGTCCAGACAAACTCTCCTATTACCCAGTCGTTGTCATCTTGCAATTCCCAGTCTTCTTCAGGCAGATTGCTCCAACTGCAAGCCTCAAGGTCGTAGCCGCTGCATTGTGCATCTGGATGGGTCTTATTGTTAGCCTGTTCTGCTGGGAAATAATATGTGCCGCGTGAACTTACAGTAGATGCAGTTTCACTTCCAAGCACAAATCCCTGTGGGAGGTTGTCATGGGCAAATTGGTATCTGTGAGTCCTGTAGTTCATTCCTGGAACATCGATTATTGCTGCAAAACCAGACTTCACGCAAGCGTCCCAACGGTCCATGCCTGTTGTGCAAAGTCTGCTTGGGTCGAGCAGATGCATGAAATCCTGCATTTCCTTACACATCTGAGCACCTTTCTGGCTTCCTTGTTCAGGGATTTCGTTGCCTATGCTCCACATTACAATACTTGGATGCAGTCGGTTTGCCATCACGAGATTCGTAAGGTCGCGCTGCCACCATTCCTTATAATAGCGTCCGTAACCATTTTTGCATTTAGGATATTCCCACATGTCGAAACTCTCTGCCATGACCATCATGCCAAGCGAATCACAGAGATCCATCTGCATCTGTGAAGGCATATTGTGGGCAGTCCTTATCGCATCACATCCCATACTCTTCAGCATCATTATCTGACGGATGAGGGCAGGACGGTTGACTGCACTACCAAACATTCCAAGGTCGTGGTGCAGGCAGACTCCCTTAATCTTTCTTGTCACTCCATTCAGGGCAAATCCTTTTTCCTTGTTTATCTCTACCGTCCTGATTCCTACATTCCTCTGTTTTCGGTCAATGAGACAATATTTTCCCTTGTCATCAATCTCATAAAGCCTGACCGTAAGTTCATACAACTCAGGAGTCTCTGGTGTCCACAAATGAGGTGATGGGATATTGAACCGCCCTCTAACCTTGCCATTAACAACATCCGCTTGGGCATTCAAAACTTGTGGATTTCCTTTTGCACCTTTGTGCCGCATTTCTACAGTAGTCATCAGAGGTTTGCCTTCGCCTCCTATAATGTCAATACTGAACTCACCTGCGGCATGACCTCCATTTATGCTTTTCGTCACAAAATCAATACCCCAGTCTGCAATTGCAATACTTCCAGTCTCAATCAATGTCACAGGCCTGTAAAGTCCAGCTCCAGGATACCACCTGCTACTTTCAGGTAAGTTTTCGAGGCGAACAGCAACAACATTGTCCTTTCCTCTATTCACATATTGAGTAATGTCGATGTTGAATGCGCTGTAGCCATATTTCCATTCGCCAGCCTTCTTCCCGTTTACGAATACCTGTGGTTCGCTCATGGCACCGTCAAAGTTTAGCACCACCCGTCCGCTTTTCTTTCCCACCTTGAAATGAGTTCTGTACCAGCCAATCCCGACCCAAGGCAAAGAACCTGTTCTGCCAGTTTTTTCTGTAGCCACATTCTCACCATTCTGTACAATGGCAACTGTCTGCTTGTCGAGGTTATTATCAAATGGACCACTTATTGCCCAGTCGTGCGGCACGCGCACATCTTCCCAAGCATGATCGTCAAACTGCGTTTCTGCTTGACCATCCTTATCAGCATGACTGAATTTCCAATTAGTCAGCAATTTCTCACTCTGTTGAGCAAAAATATCATTGCTCAACATCATCATGCAGCATACGGCTGCAGAAAGTAAAAATGATTTTTTCATATCATTGTTCATTGTCATATTTTTCGGCAGATAAATAACAGGTGTTCCTTTTGTTGGGTGGTTGTGGCGAAGATGTAGGTATCGCCTCCTTCAGCCAGTTTCAGTTTTTTACGCAACTGACTGGCATTGATTGGGAAATTACGTGTGGTGATATTTGCATTTTTCAGTATGGAAATATTC
>JAZLEX010000198.1:0-2744 GCA_045615485.1 Prevotella sp. | reverse complement strand
GTTGCTCGAGGCCGAGGCGCTGCTCGACACCGACCTCCCCGCCGCCGCTTCGCTGCTCGACAGCCTCGACGCCACCCCGCTCCGCGGCGAGGACGCCGCCCTCTACGCCATCCTCAAGACGCAGGCCGACTACAAGCGCTACGTCCCCCTCACCTCCGACTCCCTCCCCCGTCTCGCCACCGCCTACTACGGCACCCCCTACCGCAAGAACTACCACGCCGCCATGGCCTGGTACTCGCTGGGGTGCTGCTATTTGGATCAGCGTTCTGACATGGAAGCCATTGACGCTTTCCTTAAGGCGAAGAGCCTTTACCCGGACATGCTGTCAAAATATTATGCCCTGTGTGAGCAACAGTTAGGAAAACTGTATATGTTGCATCACCTTTATTCACAATCGTTGGATGAGTTCAATTCATACAAACATACGGTAACCCAGATTAACGATTCTGCGTTGATGAAGATTGCTGATTATTATCGTGGTCAGGTAAGCATACCATTGAAAAGATACGACGAAGCAAGACACCTGTTATTGCCTTTAGCCGATACCGTCCAGCCAAGGTTTATATATCATAATGATGTCCTATTCCAGTTGGCTAAGGTTGAATATGCATCGGGGAATGCTAATTCATCCATGAGATATCTTGACGGTTGTCTATCAACTGCGCAACAAATCGCAAATCTTGGTGCTGTCTACTTATTTAAAGGTAACATCTTCCATGACACTCAGCAATACGACTCAGCCTATCATTATTACCATCTAGCGCTAATTCATAGCAAGGATTTAAATACGCGATGTGAATTGAACAAGATGCTGGCTTCTACATCAAGCTATGTGAATGACAGCGTGGCGGCTTCAACGTATGCTGCAAATTATGCCATACTGCTTGATTCTATCTATAGACAAAGCAATAAATCGGAGATAGCTGCTGTTCAATCAAACCACGCCCTTGAATTACAGGCCCAGTCACAGAAGATAAAGCGGCAACGTTTCATTTTCTTGACCCTTCTTGCTGCTGTCCTCTTGCTGAGTACTGGTGCCATGGCCTTGCTAAGCTATCATCGACGCAAGGAAAAACGGTATATCGCTTATTCGGAGAAGATGCGCAAGAGCATCTGCGACCAGATAGCTCTCCAGGTTGATGAGGAAGTACCCAATGAAACTCTTGACGAGAATCAAGAAAATCAAAGCGTGTGTGTAGCTACCTCTGAAGCTTCACCTTGCCAGGAAACGGAAGATTCTTTCAATCGCCTTGTGTATGACTTGCGCGAGGAGCGTATTCAATATTGTCGCGAACAGTTCTCCAAGAGTGAATGGCCTTCCTATATGAAAAAGAAACAGGAAGCCATAGCCAATGAAGAGTATATGAAAACTGCCGACCGTGTAGTATTCCGTAACTATGTGTCGAAACTGTTTGCGGAGATTACTCTTGAGCTGGTTCACGACTCAAAGAAGATGAACGTAGAGTACGTGTTCATTTGCCAATTATGTATGCTGGGCTTTTCGGGAAAGGCGATCGGTCACTGTATATGTGCAGTTCCTCATTCGGTTTACTGTCGCAAGAGCCGCATAAAGGAACGCCTGAATGCGGAGTGGAATTCTCACGTTTTCTCGTCCGCTGAGGAGAAATATGGTATCTGAGGGTTTGTACTTGCCACCCCAATTTCTCTATGTTTTTAACTATCGGTTAGCTTAGGCCAACCAACTATCCTATCTGCCATCAGCAGTAATGACCGTGGTCGTTATTGTTGGTGGCATTGTCATTATCGTGTGAAGAGGTTTCCAGAATCTGTAATGCTGTAACCTTCTGTCTAAGCATTCTGTTCACTATACATAGTGTTTTATCTCTTCATAATGTCTTACCATGTCTCACTATGTCTTAATTTTCATGATTAGACAGAAATGAGACATGGTTTATTTGTTTTTATTATAGTCCTTTCGTATTTTTGTTCCAAAAAACATAATTAAATGATATGCAAGAAGTTATTACCCCCCCCTATGGCTTGGTAGATTTGCTGAATGGGTATGTACTAGATGTGGCGTTCTGTTATAGGCAAGACGAGAGCATGTTGGTGCTAATTATCTATGGTTGCAAACCAAATAAGGATCCGCCAACGATGGAGGTTCTTCATCTTCTCCGTGACATATATATTATAGGTATATTGTATGAATAAAAAACAAAGAAATGAAAAAAATTATTGTTTATATAGGGATGCTCCTTTTGCCATCCACTCTTATGTTTGCAGATGAAATAGAAGTGCAACTGTCAATACAAAAAGAGGATCAAAGTAGTACAGGTGGTCGTTCATTGCAGGTGGATCCCACGGCCACCCTTGACGGGACGGAGTTCACTCTGTCTTATCCTCTTCCGACAGAGTCGCAGGTAATGCTAATTGACCAAAGCACCCAAACAACCGTATATTCAGAAACCTTCGCTGCCTCCCGCAGCGTCATCATCGACCTTGCCGAAGAAGGCCTTGGGGAAGGTACATACATGCTCCGCATATATGCCTTTGGTAAATGGTGGTGGGGTGAATTTGAAATAGAAGAAGATTACTGATTGTGCCCTGACCATTCAATATGAGATTACGAACAATCAGGATCATATTATGAAACATCCATGACTTTTACAACTCGTCCACGAGGATGAAAATGGGATTATCCTTAACTTTGCCATCGAACCAAAGATTAAGGAAACAAGATGAAAGAAGTCAACTTCACCCAAGTAGTTCACCGGGGCTGTGGA
>JAZLEX010000197.1:0-6867 GCA_045615485.1 Prevotella sp. | reverse complement strand
GATTATGCCTTTTGGCAAATTGATAACATGATGACCAGCAGGAAAATGGTATGAATGGATGTTCACATTCGGCATTTTTGTTATTGAAATGGCATTTGTAATCACAGGTTCTGCCTGTCCGTATTCGTTTCCACTTGCATCAACTTCGAGTTTTGGTGGCGAAGCAAACTTGTTCTGATCATCCACAAAGAAACCCACAAGCATCTGAACAGGTTCATTGCAGATGAAATCCACCGTTATTCCATTTATTCTTGCTGTATCGCGGTTCAGGACTAATGCTTCAAGTCCTTCCAACTCTGGTGCTACGGAATCAACCACCTCATCGCGCCCCTCATAGAGCAATGCACCCTTCTTCAATGGTACAAGATTGTAGTTGATGGTTATGAGTTGATGGTTATGGGAAGCCTCCTCTAAATCTCCCCCTAAAGGGAGAGACTTCGAATAGCCCTTCCCTTTAGGGAGGGGTTGGGGTAGGCCTATCTGAGTCAGCTTTGCAATATTCTTCTTCAGGTTGGCTAATTCGCCCTCATAGACAGGCAGCATTTCTTCCCATGTCTTGAATTTTCCATTATCTCCTCCCACAGGTATTCTGCGCTGGGATGTCTGCATGGAATTGGCATAGAGATAAGTTTCTTTGGTGGCTTTTACCAGATCTTTCCATTTCGCATTACTTTGTTCAAGCAGCGGAACGGCTTTTTCAAGGTACGAAATGTCTTTGCTCCACTTATAGTTTAGCACTTGTTGTGCAGCAAGCACCTTATAGCGGAACGATTCAGCAAACAAACGGTAACAAGTAATATCGTTGACCAAACGAAGATATTCTTCTTTATTCTTAGTAATATCTGCCAGCACCGCTTGAACGGAATCTGATGCCTTGCTTCCATGCTCCACACATTGGTTGACAATATCAAGAGGCAATTCTCCTGTGTGCTTGGTTTGTCGTCCGTTCCATTCTTTTTCCACATACTCTATCAGCTTCTCGCCCTCTGGTCCGCAGCTTTCGTAGAATCCTGGATAGATGGTGTATTTATAAGGATTTACGAGTTCTGTCATTTTCATGCCTAACAGCAAAGTCTGCCTGTTGCCCTCTGTAATTCCGAACCTGCGAATAAGCTTTGGAGCAATTTCGCCGCTTTCGTTATATGCTGATAATATTTTCGATGCTGATTGCTCAGAACAGCCATAATAATCAGCCAAAACCTTCTTCCAGTATAAGGTCTCCTCTGAGGAAGTCTCCATGGTTTCTTTTTTCCATGAATAGCGTCCCCAGGCACTGTACCACATCCAGTCCCTGTCGATTTGCAGGAGGCGACCACTCTGACTCTGACACTGACGCTGACTTTGACTCTGACTCTGACACTGACTTTGATTCTGACTCTGACTTTGACTCTGACTACTGACTTTATCGGCAGAATATGGCCAATCCCAATAGCTTGCCTGAGGATAGAGATGCAGTCCGTTTGCATGATGCACTTCATGCATAGCCTTTACCGTTTTTTGCACGAATGCAGGTGAACCCCAGCGCCAAGGTTCAAGGTTGGCAAGAATATGAACGTTGCTGATGTGTACTGGTGCAGCCGCAGCCAATTGGCGATGAGTTTCTGCCCAAGGTCCGCGAGGCTCGTAGGTGGTAAGACTCTCGCCTGTATATTTCGACATGGTGTAGATGTTCTTGTATAAAGGCAAGGATGCTGCAAGCACTTTAGGACCATCGGTGTCGTGAGATCTGAGAATAATTGGTGGCTCATCGGTACGGTTTGAGGCTTTAAGTCCGTCACGAATACCAGGAATGATTGTTTCTGTCATCCATTTTATATCCGTATCAATACCATTCATAGCCTCACCAAGGCAAATAAGCAAGCCTACATTTGGGTATTTCTCTATAAAGGCAGAGATGCTCTTTCGTGTGTAGTCGCTTATAAGCGGAGTAATCGGACGATTCCTGTCCTGGGTTTTTATGCCATAATGGTCGGCAAAAGGTTTTGAGACGATGATGTTATAAAACATCTGAACAACCATGATGCCTCTTTTGGAAGCCTCGGCAGTAAGAAAAGAGAAAATTTCCTGATTCTTGGCCATCGTGGCGTCATCAACTTCTGGTGCAAAAGGATAATCTTTAAGTTTCACCAATGACGCAAACGGATGTCCGTTCCAGAGAAACACAGCATTGAAATTGTTGGCTGCAAGCATGTCGAGGTAACGAATCCACAACTGCTTGTCGTAAAACCAAGGAAAATTTTCTGGTGTGTATGGGTATTCATATACCTTATGGCCAGGCAGATAGACAGTCTTCTGAAGTCCGAGGCAAGTGCCGCGAATCTTCATTCCTGGAGCCTCAGAAATTGTTTTTTGCAATTTTATATTGCCATTCAGAAGATAGTATTCCTTAAACCTGTTGGCACCATAGATGCATCCGTTGCCATCAGCACCTGTGATAGTAACCTTATTTCCCTTGCGACTGATAGTGAACGACTCTGCTACGCCGATGTTCTTTTGTTCAATCACAATCTTTCCAGGAATACCCTGCAATATAGTTGCAGCATATTCCGTTTGTGGAGATTTAGTTTTCACAGTAACATTTGCGAAGCAGGCTACAGCCAATATCTGGCAACTAATAACAAATAGTAATCGTTTCATTTTTAGGTATTTCTTTAGTTATATTTCCTATATGCAATTTACCATTACCGCCTGTGTTGAATACGGTTATTGTCTTTCTATCCATCTTTATGTGTATCTTGCCGAATGGGGTTGGCACATCGCCTTCCATCCATTCCAAACCGCCTAATGATGGTCGTATCTCATACTCCTGATAGCCAGGTTTGAGTGGCTTTACACCAAGATAATATTTACCCAACAGATAGATAGGACTTGCTCCCCACGCATGGCAAAGCGATTTTCCGTATGGCCTGCCATACATGGCGAGATGCTCTTTTCCTTTATCAGATGGATTGTATTTCTCCCAAAAAGAAGTAGCACCTTCTTTGAGCATTCCGCCCCAATATGATTTTATTTCTGGAAGAACCTCTCCCTGCATTCCCATCAGACAGAGTGATTCCAATTCATAAAAACGCATGTAAGGAGTGGTTATGGCTTCCACATCATTATTCAGCATCACATGCTGCAAAATATCTTTTTTGCGTTCTTCACCAGCATAGTCATAAATTATGGCAAACATGTTTGGGAATTTAGTCACCATATCGTTCAAATTGCCATCTTCAATATTGTGTAAGAAGGCATGCTTTTCATCGCTCCAGAATATTTTCGAGAAAGTATCTTTCAATGATTTTGCCAAGAAGGAATATCTTTCAGAATCCACGATTTCATCGCATATTTCTGCACACAGATGCATAGTTTCAAGCGACTTGCAAAACAGTATCTGTTCAAAACACATAACACCACGTTTGTGCATCGGGAAATCCACCCAATCAACAAAAATCCAATCGTCGGACTGTCCCTCTGCCATTCCGTCTTTATCTGTTCTGCCAAGGCAATAGTCCATAAGAGTCTTCATCTTAGGATACATTTCCTTGACAAATGCCTTGTCGCCAGAATAAAGATAATAATCATAAATACCATTGAACCAATAAAAAGTATAGTCCATAATGGTATTAATGTGAGCAGTTACAGGGTCTTTGCCACGAAGCAGGCGTATGGTGCGTTTTACACATTCTAAATCAAAAAACAGATAATAGTTCATCAGGAAGCTCTGAACAGCATCACCACTCCACACCCATCTGTCACGCTTTATGCCATCCATGAAAAATTCACGAGTTGTAAGATGAATGGTGTATGCAGCAATGTCCCAGATTTTATTTATTTCGTCATCGCTACAGCGGAAAGAGCCACAATATTCCTCAGGCAGATATTCATACAACATCGAAACTCCACCTATTTTCACATCAGAGCCAGTGTCAGAGTCAATGTCAGAGTCAGCGTCAGAGTCAGCGCCAGCGCCATACTCCAGCATCACATAGCGGAAAGCTTTTGAATTTGGCAGAGTAAGATTCACATTGACTGAACCATCCACCTCTACCTTGTCTAAAGTCTCACAATAATCCTTGTCCTGTGCTTCTTCGATACTTTCTCCATAATAAATGTCAACAACACCTTTGCCGATGATTTTTTCTAATACTATGTATCCAAATGTTTCTTTGCCAAAGTCGTATATAGCGGCATTATGACTTAATACCTTTTTCTCAACTGGAAGTTCCTTCCTTAGACTTAGTTTAAAAGATGATGGGGGTGTGTCTGGGGTGTCAAAATCCCAACATGCAGCAGGAACATACATCCCAGAACCATGAGCAACACCATTTTCATCAATCCAGATTTTGTCTTCGTACGTCACTAACCAATCTGAATTGGAAAAGATAGTTTCCCCACTGACATAAATTGCAGGAGGTGTTGACTGGTTTACTACCTTTATGTTTATTGAATGCTCTCCTTCTGGAATAGTCACAAGTTCAGGCATACCGAATTCCTTCACTCCGTCAATTGCAACATTATATTCGCCTTCAACATAGATACTTATCTGTTCGGATTTTTTCAGGTTTGTTTTCGTGCTGAACTCAACCATCGGATAATGGCTGTCTTGCTTCCAGAATGGTGGGAAAATAGCCCCCCGTTCTGTTCTGCGATTATTGAAGATATTGCCTATCCAGATTTCAAAATCCCCAGGATACCATATCCATTTTGATTTGTTAGTAATCATTGTAAGGTTTTAAGGTTTTAAGGTTTTGCGGTTTTACGGTTTTGCGGTTTTACGATTTTGCAGTTTTACGATTTTGCAGTTTTACGGTTTTGCGGTTGTGGTTTTTTATTCGATTATTCGATTATTCGATTTTGAGTTATCGTCATCGTTTTACATTCTGTGAATCAATGGTTATTGAAAAACAGATAGAAGCCAACCATTACTACTGCCAAGAGTGTCCAAGCTACTATTGTTCCTATGGAACTTTTTTCCTTAATGGCTTTCATTTCTTCATGCTGCTCGTCTTTGCCAAACAAACTTACAAGTACCATTGTGATAATCAACACACAGAATATCAGGAACGATAACATTCCAAAATGCATGTACTGATTGCCTTCTATAATCCAAAGATAAATAATACCTGTACCGATACTGAATACCGTTCCTGCAGTGAGAATGATATTGGCTGCAAATGTTGTGCAACGCTTCCAGAATACACCCATAAGGAATACTGCTGCCATTGGTGGAGCAATGAAACTCAATACAGACTGGAACACATTAAACAAGTCCATGTTCCTTATATTATCAACTGCTATAGTGATAATAATTGAAATAAGCGCACCGACAATGGTAACAATCTGACCTGTTTTTATTATCTCCTTTGTGGTTGCTGAAGGTTTGAATTTCTTCACATAAATATCCATCGTAAACACCGTGCTAAGAGCATTCAGGGCACTGCCTATCGTACTTACAAGTGATGCCACAAGGACAGCCATTACCAGTCCGACCATTCCCATAGGGAAAAGATTAGTTACAAGAGTCATATAAGCATCGTCTTGGCGGACTTCCATTGTACCGAAAAATCCAGTCTTTGCCAATGCAAAACATACAACACCAGGGATAATGTATATGGCAACGTCGAGTATCTTGAGCCAGCCTGTGAAATTAGCACCCTTCTGACCTTCCTTCAGATTCTTTGCTGCAAGTACTGGCTGCACCATGCTTTGATCTGTACACCAGAACCAAAGTCCTGAAACAATATATCCCAATAATATAGGCAGCCAAGGATAATCTGGATGGTCATTTGGTAGCCATAAGTTCCAATAGCTACTTGGTACGATATCTGGATCTGCTAACGTCTTTATTCCACCGATGAAACTGTTGTGACCAAGATAGTAGATTCCAACTATGGTAAGTGCTGCTGAAACTACAATGAGCAAAATCATCTGATATACATTGGTATAGGCAACAGCCTTTAATCCTCCCAATATTGTGAAAAATGCCGAGATAAGTAATAGCATTAGTGCAGATGCCCACATTGGAATGCCAAATACCTGGCGTATGAGTATTCCACCAGCAAATAATGTAAGTGCAAGCCATGAAATAAGAATGGTAACAATGGTGTACCATGCAAGCATGTTTCTCGTTGATTGCCCGAAGCGCTTGCCCATAAATTCAGGCAGTGTGGAAATCTTTTCTCCAAGATACCGTGGAGCGAAGACAAATGCCAGTAGTCCAATGAATATAAAAGCATACCAAGCATAATTGCCAGATACTATGCCTGTAGCATAGCCAGCACTGGCAGAGGCTATCAGCATTGAAGGTCCCACATTAGTTCCCCACATAGAAAAACCAATCTGGTACCATTTCAAGGAATGATTTGCAAGAAAAAGATTGTCTTCTTTCTTCTTTTTTGAACTTGCCCACATACCTATTATTATCAAGACTACAAAATAGGCTATCAGGATGCCCCAATCTAATACATCGAATCTTATTGAATTATTCATAATTTGCGGTTTTACGGTTTAAACTCAGGAGTTAAGGAGTTAAGAAGTTAAGGAGTTAAGACATGAGCCTTGCGTCAGTGTCAGTAGTCAGAGTCAGTGTCAGAGTTTTATGGTTTTTGAGTCAAACAACTAAATCAGTTTCTTTGCCAAAGCAACGGCTGAATTAGCATTGTCACTATATCCATCTGCGCCGATTTCATCGGAATATTCTTGAGTGACAGGTGCTCCGCCAATCATTATCTTAATCTTGTCTCTTAATCCTGCATCTTCAACAGCTTTTATGACTTCTTTCATGTATGTCATAGTTGTGGTAAGCAAAGCACTCATACAGATTATATCAGCATTGTTTTTCTTAACCTCGTCAACAAATTTTTCGGCAGTTACATCAACACC
>JAZLEX010000196.1:0-4022 GCA_045615485.1 Prevotella sp. | reverse complement strand
CTATGAAAGACTGGCGTGGTGGTCGTGCTGCTTCAGGCAACATCATCCCTTCTTCAACAGGTGCTGCAAAGGCAGTAGGTAAGGTTATTCCTGAACTCAACGGCAAACTTACAGGTATGTCAATGCGCGTTCCTACTCTTGACGTTTCAGTTGTTGACCTCACAGTTAATCTTGCAAAGCCTGCTACATACGCAGAAATCTGTGCAGCAATGAAGGAAGCTTCTGAAGGCTCACTCAAGGGTATTCTCGGTTACACTGAAGATGCTGTTGTAAGTTCTGATTTCCTTGGCGATCCACGCACATCAATCTTTGATGCAAAGGCAGGTATCGCTCTTACTGACACATTCGTAAAGGTTGTATCTTGGTACGACAATGAGATTGGTTATTCTCACAAGGTAATCGAACTCATCAAGCGCATGGCTAAGATTAACGGTTAATTTAAAACCATTTCCACGTTAAAATAAAAAACCGCTCTGCATGAGCGGTTTTTTTATTGTTTTCATTTTTGCTCCCCGACCTTCAACTTATCAATGGCAATGCTTGTTGGATTTTTTCTTCCATTGTAGCGGTTGCATCTATGCAATGAATAGTAAAACCACGCCGTTCCATACCGCGGAACCATGTCATCTGACGCTTGGCAAACTGATGGATTGCTATTTCCAGAAGACGAAACATTTCTTCGTATGACAGCCGACCTATTACATATTCCGTAACATACTTGTATTCCAATCCATAGTATATCAAGTCTTCTGCTGCTACACTTTTGAGTAAGTTTCTTATCTCATCGACCATTCCTTCTTCCAAACGCGCTTTCAAACGTGCTGTTATTTTTTCACGACGCAGTTCACGGTCAATGGCTACTCCTAAAATCACAGTTTCCAGTTTGTCCCCTTTTTCGCCTTCACTCAACGGACGGTCACGATGATGCCGCTCACGCTCTGCTTCGGTCTTCTTTGGTGGCAATATGTAATTATGCAAAACCGACTCAATGTAAAGTCCAGACCCTCCACATAATATCGGACGGATTCCGCGACTCATACAATCATTATACGCAGACAAAAAATCCTGCTGAAACCGATGAATATTGTATTTCTCACCAGGTTCGCAAATATCAATCAAATGGTAAGGAATTGATAATTGTCCATTAACAACATAGTCACCCAAATCCTTACCTGTGCCTATTGTCATTCCACGAAACACCTGTCGTGAATCGCCACTTATTATCTCTGCCGATTGTCCATTCTGAATAAGATAAGCCGCCAGATTGGCAGCAAAGCTTGTCTTTCCGCTTGCTGTTGGTCCCAATATGGTTATCAGGCGATTTTGTGGTTTCATCATCCTATTTCTGATATTTTTTTTAATTTTTCCATATCAAGGATTGATATGATTCGCTTCTCAATCTTTATTATTTTTTCATCAACAAAATCAGACAGGGTACGAATGGCATTACTTAGCGTCATATTGCTCAAATCTGCGATATCTTGACGGGAAAGTCGTATATCAAGAGCCGTAGCACCATTTCCATTTTTACCAAACGATTCAGCCAACATCAGCAAACTGTCAGCCAATCTGCCACGCATGTGCTTCTGTGTAAGACCCACAAGTCGTTCGGTTGCTGTTCCCAACCCATGCGCCAGCGACCGAATGACATTATTTGCAATTCTTAGATTTGAGTTCACCAGTTCATCCATAATCGCAATTGGTATGAAGCAAATAATGGAATCAGTACATGCAATTGCTCTTGTCAGATATTTTCCAGTATCAAAAAATGGTCTGTACCCAAAATAGTCACCTACTCCAACAATCCGAAGAATCTGCTCTCTACCCCCTACCCCTTTCTTGTAAATTTTCGCTTTTCCTTCAAGCATACACATAAAATCCTTAACCTCTGTATTCTCTACATAAATAAGGTCATTTTTTTTGAACCTATACACCTCTATCGCATCACATACAGCACGCTGCTCAAACAATGGAACTTGAGTTATAAATGAAGGCAATTTCTCCAAAATATAATCTGCATCTGTATATAAGCGTTCAGCCATGTAAAGAAGATTTTGATGCAAAAGTAATATATTTTTCTTAAAAAAACAAAAAAACTTTCTCAAATTTCATTTTTATACGAAAATTTATCGAAAAATTATTACTTTTGTCTTTCCAAATTGTTAAATAGCAAACCTAATTATATTATGAGTTACCTTCACTTTGAAAAAGCACTTATGACCAATTTGGAGTATTCTCTCAAAAAAGAACTACTCCGCACTAATCGTTCAGGAGCTTACTCTTGTTCATCACTCGTTGATTGCAATACAAGAAAATACCATGGACTACTGGTCGTACCTATCCCTGAATTGGATAAAGTGAATCATGTTCTCTTGTCTTCGCTCGACGTGTCAGTCATTCAGCATGGAGCCAAATTCAACCTGGGATTGCATAAATACCAAGGCAATAATTTCAGTCCGTTAGGACACAAGTACATCCGTGAGTTCAATGCCGACCTCGTACCGACAACCATCTATCGCGTTGGTGGAATTTTGCTGAAGAAAGAAATGGTGTTCCAGAAATTTGAGGATCGCATCATGTTGCGTTACACTCTTCTGGAATCGACAGGTAATGCTACATTACGTTTTCAACCATTTCTCGCCTTCCGTTCCGTACGTGAATATACTCATGAGAACTATACTGCTTCACGCGAATATCAGATAGTGGAGAATGGTATAAAAACACGCATGTATGCTGGCTATCCTGAACTCTTCATGCAACTCAGCAAAAAAAATGAATTCATATTCTCACCCGACTGGTATCGTGGAGTGGAATACCCGATAGAACAGGAAAGAGGATATGATGCTTCCGAAGATTTGTATGTTCCAGGATATTTTGAAACCACTCTGCGCAAGGGCGAAAGTGTAATCTTCGCTGCCGCCACATCTGAAACCGACACAACGAAACTCAAAAAACTCTTTGAAAAAGAAGTAGCAAATCTGTTCCCTTGGGACAATTATTTCCATTGCCTGCATTGTGCTGCACATCAGTTCCATGTTCATAAGAATGAAGATAATTATATTCAGGCAGGATTTCCTTGGCTCGCATGCCGTGCAAGAGATGAGTTTATTGCCTTGCCTGGTTTGACTTTAGCAACAAAAGAAACAGAGTACTTTGAATCTTGCATGGACACAGCTGCAAGAGGCATACGCGACTTTATCAAAAACAAACCTAAAGAAGTACAACTAAGAGAACTCGATTGCCCTGATGTATTTTTATGGGCAATATGGGCTTTGCAACAATATGCAAAACATCAAGGGGAATCTGCATGCAGACGCAAGTATGGCAAACTTATTGAAGAGATAATGTCATTCTTCATAGCCAATAAGCATCCTAATCTGAAAGTTCAGGAAAACGGACTTGTGACTGCCGACGGGCATGATACTGCCATCACATGGATGAACTCTACTAATCAAAACGGCAAACCTATCATCCCACGTTCAGGTTATATTGTTGAATTTAATGCCTTATGGTATAATGCTCTCTGCTTCGCAGCAAACCTGATACCTAAAAAAGCAGCCGCCTATACAGCATTAGCAGCAAAATGCAAAGAATCATTCCTCGCAACATTCCTTAATGAGCATGGCTACCTGTTCGACTTTGTTGACGGAGCACCCGACTGGAGTGTGCGACCTAATATGATTTTTACTGTGGCATTCGACTATTCTCCACTCAATGACTATCAGAAAAAAGATATTCTGGATATCTGCACACGTGAATTGCTTACTCCTAAAGGCTTACGTTCCCTCTCACCAAAAAGCAATGGTTACAATCCTATGTATGTGGGACCACAGCATCAACGCGACTATGCCTACCATCAGGGCACTGCATGGCCTTGGCTGGAAGGTTTCTATCTTGAAGCATGCTTGAAAGTCTATAAACGCTCACGACTAAGTTTCGTTCAACGTCAATTAGTGGGATTTGAAGAAGAAATCACATACCATGCCATCGGTACAATGCCCGAAATGTTCGACGGCAACCCA
>JAZLEX010000195.1:0-2450 GCA_045615485.1 Prevotella sp. | reverse complement strand
TAACATATTTTTAGTATGTTATCACCACATGAAATTATTATTCATCAACATATAATGACCAGGGATATCTATTCCTTGAAGTCGATATCAATAATCCACAACAACCATCCATTATATTACGTACGTGGCAACCAGAAAAGGATCCAAGTTTCGGATTGTATGGCCCAGGTGATTTCTAAGTCAATTGTATGAATAGATGCATCAAAGTATTTTTAGTTTTTTGTTGCTGTGCTAATCTGAATGTAGCGGCACAAAATGATGATTTCCAAGAGTTCCGCAATAAGGCATTTGCAGACTTCGATCAATTCCGTAACAGGATTCTTACAGACTATGATAAATATCTGCAAGGTATGTGGGAACGGTTTCAGGGTAAGGCTGAAGAAAAGCCTAATGACAAGCCAGGACCAGAAACACCACCTGTGTATGTCGAGCCACCAAAGGACACGGTTACAACAGTTCCTGTAGTGCCATTGGATATCCCCATTCCGACCATAGCGCCTATTGACAACCCGGACGCAAACGTTCCGACCATAAAGCCAGTAAAACCAATTATGCCTCCAACGTCTTACGTCGATGTGCAGTTCTACGATTTGGAGATAAAGTTACCTCACACTCGCATCGCTAAATTAAAGGGAAGCGAGAATGAGAACATTGCGCAGACATGGGGCCAAATGAAAACGACAATATCCGACAATGTTATTCAAGCCATCCAGTATGAGGTAGGTTCCATGGGATTGAATGGATGGTTCACATTGGAGTTAGTGATGAAATACATAAATGTCATCGGGTCTAAAAACACTCCAGATGAAAGAGTCATAGCCGAGCAGTACATCCTGACCAAGCTAGGTTATGATGTGAGACTCGCAAAGAATGCGGATAACGACAAATTGCTTATGCTGGTACCATTCAATGAGAAAATGTACTTCACAGTTTACCTGGAAATTAATGGGCAGCGATACTACACCATTTGTGACGAGACGAATAAGATAGACCACAAAAATCCTCCGGCATTATACACATGCGCACTGCCTAAAGACTCTGCATTAGGTGAAAACCTAAGTCTGTTACTTAATGACATGAGAATAGATTCCGGAGACTATCAGGATTTCAAAATTTCTGATGGAAGAATCACGATAACTGGCTCTGTGAATAAAAGTCTTATGGAAATGCTGAGACACTATCCCGCAATGAATATTCCTGAATATGCTCAGTCATCCGTATTGCCAGACCTGCGACAGGAAATAATCAAACAAATCAGGCCTCAGATAGATGGGATGTCCAAATTGGATGCCGTCAATGCGTTGCTGCATTTTGTTCAGTATGGATTCCAGTATGCCGACGATGGCAGTTTTCATGGATATGAGAAGTATTATTTCTTTGAGGAAAATCTATACTATCCAAAGAATGACTGTGAAGACAGGGCAATATTCTTCGGATATCTGGTCAAGGAATTGCTCGGTCTGCACGTCCAGCTAATCGGTTATCCGGAACATGAAAGCAGTGCAGTAAGGTTCATTCCGGAAAATGTCAGCGGTGACAGCTACACATGCAAGGATCAACGATGGATAATCTCTGATGCCACCTATCTAGGAGCCAAAGCTGGTGCGTGCATGCCACAATATAAAACGACTATACCTGATATTGATTTCGAATATTAACCTGCATTGCGACATGAAGTGCAAATTTCGCTCTCCGGGTACCACTGATTAGCGTTGTCGGATTTTTCATTTCTCTCTGATGGTACCGCCTGGTACAGCAGCGTTCCCTGTCATTTTTCATCCACGGTGATTTCGGTCATATGGTACCGTATCGTAAGCAAGCCTTCAAGAGCCTGTTTCGGTGTTGTGGTACTGGGCAGAGCCCATAGCATCAGGGCGAAGCAAAAATACAATGAAAAATACTCGGGGGAAGGTGTCCTGACTTCGGGTGCGTCACCCAAAATACTTTTTCAAGTCGAAAAGCAGCTTGATGGCGTTGTGCTCGGGTGCCGAATACTTATTAACTTCACTCATTCAGACTGCCATAATTCTTGGAAACTTCGCTCTCAAACTGCCACAAGTCAACAACATATAAACCAGAGGTCACAGAAGCATCTTGTTCCTCAGCACTTCCGAGATTCGTCAATTGCTTTTATATCAGTGGATTCACATTGCGTAAATTTCCACTGACCCTATGCTCATGCTGGGCGAACCAAAAAAAGAACCTAACGTTGTCGTTAGATTCCTTTGCGGAGAGAGAGGGATTCGAACCCCCGGTACCTCTCGGTACGACGGTTTTCAAGACCGTTGTAATCGACCACTCTACCATCTCTCCAGACGATCATAAGTCGGCTTATTTTCGTAAGCGAGTGCAAAGGTAAAAAAAATTTTTGAATCACACAAAATTTTTTACTACATTTGCACAAAAAGATACTTTTACACATGAAATACCTCGTCTGGATAGTCTGTTCG
>JAZLEX010000194.1:0-3975 GCA_045615485.1 Prevotella sp. | reverse complement strand
GTTCATCAGCACCGACACACATCACACCAACATGGGCTTCAGTATGAAGCACACCATACATCATATCATTTTTTCTTTTTTGATTAACACAGATTTACGCATGTGAGCTTTAGATATTCCACGGAAAATTACAACTGCCCCGCAATTCCGCGGTCACGGTTGTAGGCATCCTTCTTCGCACGTTTGTCTGAATAGCTGACGATAAGTCGTTCTCCGTTCTCACGCTTGTAGTTGTAGCAAGTCTTGTCAACCTTCTCCAGCGATAGAATCCATTGTTTCATGCTTACGCTCTCGCTCTTGATGCGAGCTCCAAGGATGTACTTGTAGCCTGCCTCCTGCAGCAAAGTGACATTGTTCCTGTTCATCAATCCTGAGTCTGCCACCACAACGAAGTCTTTACCCAGATTGAAACGCTGCTTGAAGTCATCTATCATCGGTATCATGGTGAAACCCTCGTACTGACTGCCGTTGAACAGCCAGTATGAAAGTGGATAGCCTCCTTCTGAAACCAGAAGACCGAGTACGACCTGTGACTCTGCCGTCTTGCCATCCTTTGAAAAGCCCGACTCACGCAGTACGTCCGTACCTACAGTCTCGAAGTAGAGTGTAGTCACATCGTAGAACACCAAGCCAATCTTACCGCCGAACAGTTTCCTGGTGTGCTCCACGCTAATCTGCTGCACAAGCTCCATCTGGGTATTGTAGAGCTTGTCCATGTAGCGGTAGATGAGGTTGAGATCTACATCCTCGTCGTAATATGACTTGAGATAATCAACAGTGGCAAGTTTGCTTCTGGGTTGCGAGACCCTTGCTATTACAAGATGGCGCAGAATCTCATCTGGAATTCGATTAAAACCGATGCTGTCATAGACTTGATTAAGCAGGAGTTGTGTGCCGTTGATCAAAACGTTGTCTATGTTCCTGAAAAAACGCTCGGTTTCCTCAACCTCCATTCCTTGCGGTCATCGAAGTCAAGTTCCTGCTGACCACCGAACGAACGTATCCATGTGGCAGCCTTTTCACACAATGAGTCTATCTCCTTTTCGGATGTAGAGGAGCCAAATGACTTTATTTCTTTATACTTTCCACTCGCTTTGCTGACAACTACTACACTTGTAGAGCCAGAACGGTTATGTTTTTTGCGTACGTACATGGTGCAAAGGTACACATTTTTTCGCTTGCGCCACCCAAAACCACCCAATTATTTTACGTAACTCTCTGATTTTCATCCTGCGCTATGTGATGGCGCAGAAAAGTGATGAAGTCAGGAATATATTATTGACCACTACCTATCAGCGGTCACGCCTTCAGTCGTTGTGCCTGTCACCATGCCACCATGCACGAAGCACTTCATAGATGACGCGGAACACAACGAGGGCAATGATAATGCCTCCTAATTCATTCATAGAAATGTCAATTATATGTTAGAAGATGGGCAGCGAAAGCTACTGTCAATCATTTGGTAAAGCTGTTTCTATCTTAGTCATAGAGTCTGGACAGGAACTCTTGCAACTCTGCGTCGTTGATGTCTGCAAGCCTGCATGGATGGAAGTCCATGGCTTGCTCCACCTTCAAGATGCCCAGACCGTACTTTGAGGCATCGATGGTAAGGTAACTACTCAGTTAACTCGCCCGAAGGGCGATACAGCGAGCGTAGCGAGCGGTCAGTAACTGGGGGCAGCGCCCTCAGAATATGGCAATCAATAAATACACGTGCATAGAAGGCACTACCTCGCAACAAGGTACTGCCCTCTACCCAGAAGCAAGTGGTGGCGTTCTGTATTTTCCAATGACCGCTTTTTTGTCGTTTTTTAGAACTTGCGGCGCTCCATAATAAAAAAAATCAGATTTGTAGGGGATGAGGTGGATAACTGTAATAATCTGTACCTATATGTAGGGGTGGTTATGGCAGCAAAAATTGAGGCTGTTATTAGACTAATTTATTCATGCAAGGCTTTTGCCAATCCCTCTTCAAGCAGTTCCCTAACCTTTTGGGGAGCCTCCTTTGGATATGGCTTTATTACACGATGGGAAGGGACATGTTCATGTGAATCGTAGCCTGTATTATCAGTAAGAATAATATAGCAATCGTCAGTGTAGTCGAATGGGAAGTCTTTTTTCTTACTGACTTCTTTGGGTGTAAAAGGTAGCGCATAAACAATTCCCCAATAGGCACTATCCCTACAAAACACTTTTACTATGTCACCAATTTTAAGACGTATCATTTCTTCTGGACGACCAAGGAAAGGATTTTCTTTCAGGGCATAATTGCGCACTAAAGTTTCATCTACGGCTTTAAGAAACTTATTGTATGACCACTCTTTGACATAGTCTGATGGATTCATCTGGCAATAGCTGACTCTCTGGCGGATTAATGCAAAGTCGATAGAAACGCCCACATCAAAACACCATTCACTCCATTCTCCCAAAGCTTGTTCTGCACGTTCTCGTGTATCATAAAAGCCTGTGGAAAAATCATAGTTTGCGCATACAACACAACTATTCTCTCGCATCTCAGTTATGATATCTTCGTCTGATGGTTCTGATTCTTCACTGGGCTTTTCCCAAATACACAATTCGTATATAGCCCCACTATACCGTCCATTGAATACTTTTGTTTTTCCATCGATAATGAAAGAGCCACAATCATAATTGATGACAGACACTATTGTTGGTATCGCTTTCTTATTGTCATGGTGAGTACCAGGTATCAGTCGGGCATCACCATAAGCATCAAGGAATGGCTTGAAATATTTTGTACCAAACAATTCATCATTCTGCCCAAACAGCTCTATTACAGGATTCTTGTGCTCATGTTGCTTACCAGCATTCACAGCATCTTCGTAAGGTGCATACGTTGCAATCATTTCTGCCGAAGGAGCAACATCGTCAGGATGATCAGGTCGCGGCTTCAACAATGCCAGTTCCACAGAAGGACGCATACATGGGTTTATTACCACCTTTGGTTTATCTATTTCCAACGCAAGAGTTACGAAACCACCGAGTGATGCACCAACGATAATGTCGATATCTTCATCTTTGACAATTTGCTCCAGATACTCCTTTGCTCTCGCACAGTCCTTTTGGGGGTATTCATAACACCGCACGTCATATTCCGATTTCAAATTTTCACGAAGCAACTCACACAATACAGAAGTTGTGTTACCGCCATAACCATATATAAAAAGAACCTTCTCCATATTTTTTATTTATGTAAGGGTATATCGTAATATAGTAACATCCAAAAATAAATACAGTAATTTGGACAAGTTTTTGCGAAAGTATCGAGTTACAACATCATATTGAATTTTCTCTCAACAATATCACACATCCAATCCAAGTTCTCTTAGTTTAGAAAGCATCATTTCTACAGCTTTCTCTTCTGTATTTCCATAAGACTGAATAGCAATTGTTGGACGGTCCTCATAAGGGTTTTCCCATCCCGAATAGTTCAGTATATAGGGGAAGGCTCCTGATGTCCTCTGGAGGGTATAAACTACATCTCCCTTCCTAAGTCTGGAAGGCAATTTCTCATTTTCATAATCTACAGGCCATTCTACCATAACATTAACATTAAATTGTTTAACAATAATAAAAAATCAGAATGTATCGATTTTGTTGTATCACTGATTTTCGAATAATATAGTTACTAAAGTTTCGCACACCCTGTATTACATGGGATATTGCATGAACTGATAGGCTAATTAATTGATTATCAGCTGGTGTTTATAAATATTAATTAATTTAGGCCGCCTCGCTATCTCGTTGATTTTCAGAATCCATGGCTTCCAAGGCTTTGAGCATGCAGATAATGTCCCTCGCGCATTGCGTATCTTGGGCCATAGCTCTGGTCACTTCATCAATGTCGATGCCCAGCCTGTCAATCAGACGAGCCAGGATTCTGGCGATGATTGGCAGAACGCGCTGCCATAGGGTGGTAAGGAAGAGTTTCTCTTCCAGTTCGTGGAACACTTC
>JAZLEX010000193.1:0-17394 GCA_045615485.1 Prevotella sp. | reverse complement strand
GCGATACCTCCGACAGCAGGATTGCAGCTCATTTGTGCAATCTTGTTCATATCCATTGTGATAAGGCAAGTTTTTGCACCCATGCCAGCAGCAGCACAAGCAGCTTCACAACCAGCATGTCCACCACCGATTACCAAGACATCGTATTTAAGAATCATTTTGTATTTTGCATAACCTGCGCAAAGATAGGAAAAAGGGTTATTGGTTTTTGGTTTTGGGTTATGGGTTTTGGATTATTTTATTAAAAAATCTTAAAACCTCTAACCCCTAACCTCTAACCTCTAACCTTTTTTATTACCTTTGCCCCAACTAATCTTATATTATTAACTAAAACAAACTTTATGAAAAGACTATTACTTTTGATTTTATGCTTTGCAAGCATTTCTGTTAATGCTGCAAAAAGCGGTATTAATGACGTAAATGTTGTGGAAGCAGAACCAAATGCAACAGATATTTTAGGTGATGCGAATGATGATGCGATTGTCAATGTCAACGACATTGCAACAATTGCAACTTACATTCTTAATGGCACTGCAAATCCATGGAATGAGAAAAATGCTGATGTGAATGGGGATGGCGTAATCAATGTAAACGACATTGCAGGTGTTGCCACAATAATTCTTGGTGGTACAGACGAACCTATTGAAGACAATACGGTAAAAGTAACATACGATGGCACGTCAGCCAAAGTGCTTGTTGCAGACAACATCAAGCAGTACATTACCGTGGAGAGCAACACTTCTGACGTAAACATCACAGCGAGTGCCGACTTGAGCGACAAAGTTACTTACATCCTCACTGGAACTACATCTGAAGGCTCTTTCACTTTGACAGGTTCTACAAAACTTGCACTTGAACTGAATGGTGTAAGCATTACAAATTCTGATGGTGCAGCAATAGATATTGAATGCGGTAAAACCATCGATGTAAATCTTGTAAAAGAGAATTATCTGACCGATGGACCAGGCAGCCAGAAAGCATGTTTCTACGTTAAAGGACATGCAGAATTTTCGGGCGACGGTATGCTTAATATCAACGGCAAGTCAAAGCATGGCTTCAGATCGAATGAATACACACAACTGAAAAACAAGTTCACAGGCCTGATTATGATTCGTGCCGTAGGTGATGGTGTTCATGTTGGTGAATATTTCAAACAGAATTCAGGCAATCTGATGGTAATGGAAGTAGGTGGCGATGCTATCCAAGTTGAACTGGACGATGAATCAGAAGATGCCGACAACGGTAATATTATTATAAAAGGAGGTTCAATAATTGCCACAACCACCAAGGAGGATACCGATGTATTGAAGGCTGATGAAAAAGTATCTATTCTGGGCGGCTCACTGACCCTCTCATCATATGGCGGCGCAATCTGGGACGAAGAAAAACTGAAAGTCAGCGGTTGTGCATGTATCAGCTGCAATACTTTTGAAATGGCAGATGGTTTTGTATCCCTCACAGCTACTGGCAATGGCGGTAAAGGTATCAGTGCCGACAGCATTGTGACCATCAACAATGGTGACTTAATCATTACCACATACGGAGAAGTTCATACAGATGTTGAGCACGATGACGACACAAAGCCACAGTGTATCAAAGCCGACCAAAGCATCTATATAAATGGTGGAAACATACAGACTTTCTCTATGTATGGCAAGGGATTCAGCTATGATGATGAGACTCCAAAAGAATTCCTTATCAATGGTGGAACAGTTGTCGCTGTTGGAGAGAAGAAGAGTGAACCAAGTGGTGGGACTCAGACAGCATACACTTACACAAAACAGAAGATTGTTGCTGGCGAGACTTATACCTTCAACAATGTGACTTTCACCGCTCCACAAGGTTTTAATTTAGATAGTGGAAAAGTGCTCGTTAGTAGTGCGGAAGAATAGAAAACTATTTATCGCGAGAGATAACAAAATCTAAATAAGCTGCAAGAGAGTTGCGAACGTCTTCTTTCTTGCAGTTTTTTATGTATTCCTGAGCTTGCAGTTTGAGCGACTCCATCTTCTCGCAAGCATACTCAATACCGCAATTTTCCTTGGTAAAATCTATCAGCTTACGGATTTCATCATTCGTGATGTCTCCACTCTTGACCTTTCTGGCAAGCAGCATCATTTCTGCGTTATTGGTAGAGAGCAAGGCATGTATGACAGGGAGCGTAAGTTTACCCTCAAGCATATCGTTGCCAGTTGGCTTGCCCAATTCCTCCGACTCATAATAATCAAAAATATCATCCCTAATCTGAAAAATCAGCCCCAGTGTCTCACCGAATTTTTCGGCTTTGGCTATTTCTTCATCCGTAGCATCTGCCGACAATGCCCCCACCTTTGCACAAGCAGCAAAAAGTGCAGCCGTCTTCTGGCGTATCACCTTGAAATAGTCTTCTTCGGTTATTTCCTGATTGGATATATTTGAAAGTTGGTTTATTTCTCCTTGTGAAAGAGTCCTGCCCAAATCAGCAAGATATTCCACCATTCTGTTGTTGTGTGTTTTGGCAACATAAAAGAGAGCTGTGGAAAGAATATAGTCTCCTACAAGAATAGATATCTTATTGTCATAGATGGCATTCATGGATGGCTGCCCACGCCTTTCTGCGCTCTCATCAACCACATCATCGTGCACAAGACTTGCTGTGTGGAGAAGTTCCAGTCCTATAGCACCATTCTGCGTTGCAGAAGAAATCTTTCCATAGTTATGTGCTATAAGTAATATCAGAATTGGGCGCATCATCTTGCCCCCTCGATTAAGAATATGAGCAAGGGCCTCGTTCAGCAGTCCGTCAGTATGCGACAAGGACTGGCTAAACAAAATCTTGAACTCGTCCAATTCGTTTTCAATAGGTTTGTAAATGATAGAAATTTTGTCCATATCTCAAATTGGACGCGAAAATAATAAAAAACTTTATTATTCAATTCATAATACACAATTCACAATGCACAATTATGATTTTTTAACCCAAATCAGTCGTTCCTGTTGTGCAAACTATGATATATTAGGCGAACGATATGACATATGACAAGATTTTTAAGATTGACTACTCAAAAGCTTTCAATCTATTAAATATTTTTTTTCCACCCATTTTACAATGTTAATACTTAATTCATAAAGTAAATATAGTGGAATTGTGACCAAAATTAGAGTCATTAAGTCTGGTGGTGTTATTATGGCTGCAATTATAGCAATACCTATTAGCGCATGCTTACGATATCGACTGAGCATAGAAGAATCTATAAAGCCCATCTTCGATAGTAAAAATGCTATAACTGGCAGTTGAAAAACACATCCCATCACCAGTGTCAAAGTTGTGAAAGTATTGATATAAGAATCAAGTGTGATTGTACTATGAACTTTTTCAGCTACACTATACGTTCCGAGAAAACGAAATGAAATAGGAAAAATTATAAAATAAGTCATCAAAACTCCCAGAAGAAATAAAACATAGATAACTAATACAATTGGTACAGAGTATCTGCGTTCATTCTCATAAAGTGCAGGTGACACAAACCGAAATAATTCATACATAATGTATGGCGAAGCACCCAATATTCCCAAATAGCATGATGTGGTGATATGTGTCATGAACTGACTACTTAAATCCGTTGCAATCAGATCAACATTAAATGGCTCAAAACGAAAATCACCACCAAACAATTGAACAAAATGCTCTATCCAGCGATAAGTGCAAAATTCATACTCACTTGGAGCAAGTAGCAACGCAAATGTAATATTTTTAAAACAAAACACGAGTATAGTTATTGCACTTGCGACACCAAGTACTCGGAAGAGCATCCTGCGTAATACCTCAAGATGCCCTCCGAATGTAAGCATTCCGTTTTCGTTAGCCATTTACTACTTCTGTTCCTCGTCCTCTACCTGTTTGGATTCTTTTTGCTTCTGCTCAACTTCTCCTTCATTGTTTTCGTTGCTTTGGAGCGTTTCTTTTACTTCTTCAGAAACAGGTTCGTTCATACCTTTCTTGAAACTCTGAACGCCTTGACCAAGCCCCCTCATCATTTCAGGAAGTTTCTTCCCTCCAAATAAAAGAAGTGCAAGGCCACCAATCAACAATAATTCAGATGTGCCAATGAATAATGGAATAAAAAATAGTGTTATCATAATTTGACTATTTTGTTACAAGATAAATTTCGCATGTATTAAAGTCTATTTCCCAATTACCACCATCAACAGACTCCCACTGGTACTTTTCTTCCATTCGGTTCCACCAGTTTTGAAACTTAGTGCCCGTTTCACCTATATCTTTTACTAACTTCTCATATAAAGATCGATTTTCAGCGGTGAGAATCATCGCCAACTCATTGAGACCATTACGTCGCTCAAACAGAGCTTGAATCTCATTTTTTTCTTCGGCAGTTACTTGCCCTACAAGTTTTTTTGTCATTTTTCTTAAATTATATAAGTATTAATTTTTAATATATCCAGTTCCTTTACACATACTACATTTGCCTCTGCCCTTACTATCTGGGCATTTCCCAGTATTATGGCATATGTTACATCTAATTTCTTCGTTGTAGCCATAACACGCAGTACATACTGTTGTACCTGCACAAAGATAACATATTCCTATTTCATCACATTGATAACATGTTTCTTTCTCTCCAAATAAGTCTGCGTCGCATGATGTAAACAATGTAAACAACATACTAATGATAAAAATAGAGTTTATTCATAAATGATATTTCTATAGCTAAAGATTATCACATTTATTCATGTAATTTCCGATAAGAACAAATATTATAGATTTTTGATTTGAAATTTTAAAATGAAATACTTATCACCACGTTTCTTATGCATCAAACGGATCCAGATAATCTATCTCATTGATTTCTTGTTTTGGAAGGAATGTTCCTAAAGTGCGGATTTCTGCAAGAAGCTTTCGCGAAGCATTCCGCTCAATATGGGCCATGACGCATTGCTCATGACTTGGTGTGTTTACTTCAAGCGTTGTTCTGCGATTCAGCCAAATACAGCGTTTGCATTGGTATGCATCACAATTACGACAGAGCGGAGCATAATTAAGTTTATAGAGTTGAGGATTCTTGATGTCAAGTCCGTCTTGAATATTACCTACTGAGTACCCTTTCTGGCACACGTCTCCAAGTGAGACTTCCTTACCATCACATACTCCATCATAGTAGAATGCAGGACAAACATAAAACTTACCATTTGGAGCAAGAGTGATGTTTGAGTCACTTGCACCACAGTTGTTCATCTCTTTCAGCATCATTCTGTCTGTAAGGAGATTCAGCTGAACTGCATGCCTCTTTGAATATTCTTTTGTAATGGTTAGGCACAAAGTTTCCAACGTTTGCTTGTATTTCTCGAAATCAACATCGGTAAAGGTCTCTACATCAATAAATACCACATTAACTCTTGATGCCTTTTTTATCGTGGCTTTTAATAGGGCGTATTGAGCATAATATTCATCCTTGGTTGTGCGCAGAACGTAACTTTGCGTATCATTAAAATCCCAATCTGACAAAGTCTGCCAATCATTGAACACGATTACATCTGCCGCTTCGACTGCATTTCTATCTTCACAAGAAGAGGGTACGATAAGATGACTGTCTATCGAGTTCATCACCTCTTTGTACTCTATAGGCAGCTCATAATCGGGCAGCACATACTGAATCATGAGATTTTCCTTCATGGCGAAGAATATGCCTGCCTTCAAATCTTCTATCGGGATAAGCTTATGTTCAACCTTATGATTCTGATAATGACAATACGATGTACTTGTATCGTCAAGTAATATTACGAGATACTGTATCATGATTAGCAAATATGTTGAGTGTTAGACTTCCTGATAAACTTGTGCATATCTTCTTTGCTTATGCCTTCAAGCTCAAGTTTGCGATAGAGCTTGTTCCAATAATAATTATTTGCTCTTACTCTTGCTTTATGCATCTTGCAAATAGCCGTTGAACGCTGATAAATAGTAGGTGTCTCTGCTGCATCATAGTTCTCGCCTTGACACCATGCACAACCTTGCGCAACTTCACAATCAATACACTCTTGTCTACTTTGGGTCAAACGGTCAAGAGTTAAAAATGAGCGAAGTTTATTTTTGTCAATTCCGTGTGTTATATCACCGATAATACGAGTCTTTTTTTCTCTTAATGCATATTGAGCAAAGCGAGTACATGGATAAAAATTACCCATAGCATCAATAGAAAGCATCTTGCCAGAACCACACCAATTATTGTTGTGTTTAATAGGGTCCAAAGGCTTTCCTATTTTTTCATCGAAAAATGAACAATAGTAGTCTGAATATAATGAATTATCTATTATTTTATCAGTCAGATTTATCAATTGCTCCTCGAAGGCAATTTCATCACCATCTTTCCAAACATTCTCAAATACACAATTAATATTTACAGTGTGAATACCCAATGTAAACAAATGTAATACACTTTCACAAATGTATGGAATGTCTGCACTTGAAATAGTAACTTTGGTTGCAGAGCCTGGAAACTGAGACTGCCATAATGGAATATTTTTCACAACATCATAATAAGATCCTTTTTCATTTAGACCCTTCCAAACTCTATTTAAATCATGCTTGTTAGGAGTACCATCAATGGTAATTCCGATACTTAAATGAGATTTGTTCTTTTTTATGAATTCTTGAACTTTTGAAGAGTCATAATTTATACCATTTGTCGAAATACTGAATACAAATGAATTAAACCAATGATGATTGAGACTAAACATTTCTATTTTTATATAATCGCAAATTTTATCAATAAGGTCAATTTCAAGGAAGGGTTCTCCACCTATAAAATCCCAAACGATTGATTCTTCTTGAAAATCACTCTCATGTATAAGAATATAATCAATAGCTTGCTTGGCTACATCCCACGACATTCGTTCTTTGGTATTTTTTCCGACAAGATAACAATATTTGCAAGCTAGCTGACAATCTTTTGTAACAATAAAAGTAATGACTTTTTTTTGATTCTTTTTCATCTATATTATTGTTGTAAACATTAAAAGAAAACGGGTTAAACAATTGAGAAACTGGTTATTCGTATGCAATCACACCAAAATATACAAATTGAAGTTGATAAAAGGCTGTTAAATTGTAATACGAACAACCAGTATAGAATTAATGATTAAAATGACTACTAATGCATATATTTGCTACACCCAACGTCACAAAGACCATCGCAAGTGTTGTCGCAGAAGCCATCGCAAGTTCCAGAACAACCACCAGAGCAACTACCTGAACAGCTATTAGAACAACCTCCACTGCAACCGTTACATCCGGTATTCTCGTCCTCTTCCTCTTCCTTCATACATGATGAAAGGATTGATGGACCAAATAAACTGAAACATAGAATTGGCAGTGCACCTTTTGCTGCACTCTTAAAGAACTCACGACGCGACTGGAGCTCATCTTTCTTAATTTTCTTATCCATAGTTTAAGAATTTTAGAACTGACCTATAGTTCCAGATTCGGTCGTTATAAAATAAAAAGAAATAGACGGCAAAAATAAAAGCGTGGAACTATCATCGTCACTGTTCCACTCATAGAGGTCTTCGCGTTACCCGAATCTGTTGAACAAGCAACGCGAAGCCCACGCCGATATGAATACACATATCCAAATGAAATAAAACAACTACAAGACATAAATCTTGTATAACATTTTAATTTACATAGGAATACGTGAGTAAACACATCCCGAGGACATTCACCATTGCAATGCTCCGACAGATTCAAGAAAGTTGCGAAGTTTCTATGAGTCAGAACAAAGCGTTGTATGAACGCCTTACCATTATGTCGTAATCTCCCGCCCATTACCCTCTTCAACATTGATGTCACCATCAAATGTTTCTGCTCGGCGTGGACTTCAATCGAACCTTTTATGTCGGGTGTCTCACAGGGGTGGCGCCTTCCAATTCGATACGATTAAGGAAATCGCTGCAAAGGTAAAAAAAAATCCTATTTTCAATGAATTACACATAATTCAAAATGAGAAATTTATTTTTTTTTAACAATTAGCACTACTCAGTTGCAACTATTCGGTCTATTTGAACCCAAATTATTCATTAGACTGTTGCGCTAATGAACTATTTGGGTTTAAAATTGACAATTAGGGAACAATCAGATACGCTCTAATAATGTGGCACGTATCTTGTATTCATCAACGCCATATTCTTCCTGGATATATGTAACGACAGAGCCAAGGACTGTAAAAGCATTTTTCAAGCGTATCCACTCACTACAACGATAACGACCAACATAGAGATTACATTCGAAACGAATCTCTTGTTCAGCAATGAGATGTTCCTTGATGATGTATGCTGTACCATGTGAAAGGAATCTATGCCATCCATAATCACAGTAAGGTAGTTGAAACTCAACCTTAATCTTTGGACTAAGGTCTTCAAGTGGCAGATTGGCGGGAACAATAATTTCCCTTTCCTCACCATCTGCAATGTTGGTAAGTAACAAACGATATTTCATAAACTATAAACATGATTGTGTCTGACAACAAATGCTGTCAGACGTTCAACATAATAAGAAGGGCACAATAAGTATGCCCACCTTACATTAAAATAAAAAATGTGAAGGTTGTTGGTGTATCAATAAGTCAAAGAACGCATCTGTAGCAGTCTTCCTTGCAAGACGCAATTCGGACTCACAAACTTAATTACATTAACGATTCACCAGCACGGAGTAATTTTCAACTCTGTGGAGAAATGTGAACAGTTAAGATGTTTGTTTTGCTTGATACGTTCATTTTGATACGTTGTTGTTTATAGTTTGCGCATTAAAATGCCAAAATGCGGTGCAAAGTTAAGGATTTTTATGTAGTTTCGCAAATAAACACGATATTTTTTATCACATTCACAAATATTTTGGCAATATTTAACAGTTACATAATGGCGCAGGTAAAAACAGTTATCAATTTTAACCCATATTTAACTGCATTTAAACTTCTATATAATTCCTACATATCTACTATCTAAAATAGGAGATAAATACGAGATGAATACGAGATGAATACGAGATATATACGAGATATGCATGTAATGTGTATTTTCGAATGTTGGCCAATATTTCTTGCCGATAAGTGCTTTTAATTCATCCACACGTGCCAGTATCTTCGCTTTAGGGATTGGGACAGACATAGAATCTACCAATCCTTCTCTGACCTGTGCCGATGCCCCACCACTCAGCAACACAAAAATCAATAAAATCAATTGCTTACACATTGCGCAATAAAACCTTTAATCACTAAGCAGTTGTTTTACAGTAAATTCCAATTCATTGTACCACTCTTGGCCAAATCGGCGTATCAGTGGTTCTTTGAGGAATTTATATACAGGCAGATGCAGCTCCCGCCCTTTGGCTACGGCATACTTACAAATATCCCATTTATCGTAATTGAGTCCCACTGTACCTCCAAACATTTTTTTCTCTCTTATAGGATATAGAGCGCAACTAATCGGTTTTGGAAATTCGGTTTTACCTTTGCGATAAGCTTTTTCCAAACTGCAATAGCAGCAACCTTCTTCATGACATGTAAACACACAATCTCTGTTGTTGACAATGCTTGTAACCAATTCTCCAGTTTGGTCGATATAAGATACACCTTGTTTGTCTATTACAGATTGTGCTTGTGCGGAAAGGTCATTCCACACTTCGTCCAAGGCATCTTCAATCTCCATTATCTCATCAAGCGTAACTGGTGCTCCAGCATCTCCTTCAATGCAGCATTTGCCATGGCATTGGCTCAAGTCGCAACAAAACTCTTCGGTGATACAGTCCATCGAGACTAAAACGCCATCTATGTCAAGCATAGGAGGTAATTCGGATTTTACCATTTTATCGGAGTTTTTTTGTGTTCAACAAGATAGGCATTTGCCTTTGAGAAATGTCTGTTTCCAAAGAATCCGCGATATGCTGACAGTGGAGAAGGGTGTGCAGATTTCAAAACAAGATGTTTGTTTGAGTCGATAAGTATAGCCTTGCTTTGTGCATAGCTGCCCCAAAGAATAAAAACAAGATTTTCGCGTTCACTTGCCAGTTTCTGTATTACAGCATCAGTAAAAGTTTCCCATCCATGCCGCTGATGGCTTCCTGCTACATGTGCCCTAACTGTCAATGTGGCATTCAGCAGCAATACTCCCTGTTTTGCCCATTCAGTAAGGTTGCCGCTTGTATGGCGAATGCCCAAGTCGTCTTCTATCTCCTTAAAAATATTTTGCAGCGAAGGTGGAAACATCACACCATCGTTGACAGAAAAGCATAGTCCATGAGCTTGCCCTGGTTCATGATACGGATCTTGACCGATAATCACTACTTTTACATCATCGAACGGACATAAATCAAAAGCATTGAATATCAGTCGGCCAGGAGGATAACATGTAGTAACGGAATACTCCTGACGGACAAAATCTGTCAATGCTTTGAAGTAAGGTTTATCAAATTCCTCACTCAATAGCTTGTTCCAACTTTTTTCTATTCGTACCATTACTTGAACGGTTTTGCGGTTTTACGGTTATGCGGTTATTAACCCATAACCTACAACCCATAACCATCAAATTGAGCTTGCAAAACTTGAACTAATTTATCAAATATGTCTTTGTCAGTCCATTATACGTAGCTTTTACAATTGAGCGTCCTCCAACTATTTGACTGGTTTCAATTTTTACCGATGGATTCGTGGATTTTACCTCAACAATAGATTTGTCCGACATTTTGCCGTAAACTTGATAATGTCCAAGGTCAGTATAGCCGTTCAGATTTGTCGAACGTATTGGTGTGGATGGCATTATAAGTTGTGTACCATCAACGGTAATTGAAATTTGTGGCACTTTTGGTGCTTTTGGAGCAGGTTCAGAACTTTTTGAAAAACTTATTCCATGCATGTCAAACAAACCTTGCGAGCGTTGAGGTATTTGCCTCTGTCCCCAACGTGGCTGCTCCATTGCCTTTACCTCAGGTCCCTCTACAACAAGATAGATGGCATGTTTGCCTTTCAGTCCTTCAACATCTGGCACAGGGCACGAAGCCATATAGCGAGTAGCGTTGGCAAGTTCTGGAACATTTATCACACCGATTTCTTTTCCATTCCATGTATTGTTTGCGTATGGACCATCAAGCATTACATGAATCTTAAATGCACCCTTGCCACCATGAGAGATGTCAATATTTATTACCGTTCCATCTCCTTTTTTAGTACCCGCAAAAGCATGAATGCCTTTTGTGTCATTTTCCAGTCCACCAAATCCGAAATAATTAAAGCCTATTATTCCCTTGTTGGTGATTCCTGCCAAGTCCATACTATTGTTCCAAATATCAAAATTGTCCTGTAGCCAATTCTGATTACTCATGAAGGCAGCTATTCCTGCTGAATAATATTTATATGGATTCAGTCCGAAAATCTGGAATCCTTCAGATGTGACTTCTGCACCCGTATAGACATTGCCATCTGATGCCGCAGCCACCCATGTGTTGTCAGTTGAATATGGATTATAACCAGTGATACGAACTTGTCCACCTTTTGCAACAGGTTTCTTATCCCATTCAATCTTTACAGGAGCAACCATTGCCTGACGTGCGTATCCAAAGCCGCGTGGTGGACGATGATAAAACACATACCATTGACCATTTATCTGTTGCAATGATCCATGTGTGTTATGTGCTGAATTTCCTTCCATCAGATGCGAACCATCTTCATTAGGAACGATGCCGCGACTATCCACCAACACACCACCAGAACGCCATGGCCCTAATGGAGAATCACCGTAGGCATAACGTAATGCTGAATTAGTGGAAGGCATTCCGTAATCGGGCCCGCTATAGCCTGAAAATACCATAACATACTTGTTGCCAACCTGCCTGATGGATGATGCTTCAAAGAAATTGAAATCACCTGGATTCTGTCCTTTATACAAGGCTGGATATTCTGTACCAGCAGGGTCGCGGACTTCGCCGTAACGGTTGGATGCTGGAATAAAATAATCATGGACGCTTGTCCCTGGTCGTACTGAATACATGGTTTCCTGGTCAAGTTCCGCTGCTGTAGAATGCTGGAAACCATAAAAAACATATGCTCTGAACCCTTTATCGTAATCTTTATCTTTCTTATTGGTGATTGTTTCGATAAATACCGATGGGTCAAAATCAATCACGGAACCGTCAACGCATTTACGACCGTCGGCAGTAAGGTTGACAGGCGTAAACGGACCGTTTGGTCGATTGCCTTTGGCAACCATAGGAGTGCGATTCCATCCGCGTGAATGAGGATAGAGATAATACACCTTCTTGCCTGTTGTCTTGTCCTGAACCTCCACAAGGTCAGGAGCAAACATTGTGTCCCATTGTCCATCTACATAATGCGTAAAGATTGCTCCCTCATCGCGCCAGTCGGTAAGGTCTTCAACTGGAGCTGACCACATGTGAATGTCGGGACCACAATAATTTACATAGTTCAAATCGTGAGAACCGATAATGTAAGCACGAAGTTTGCCAGGATTATCGGGATCTTCAAAAACTCGCGGTTCGCCATCTGGCAAATGTTCCCAAAGTGGGAGATATGGATTTTGAGCCTGTACACTGCTTGATACAAAAAACAAGGAAAGGAATAGAATAAAATGAAGTTTTTTCATAATTGTAAATTCTTTAGTTGCGGTTTCCAACTTGTAGGTTGTAGGTTGTGGGTTGTAGGTTGTGGGTTAAAACCTAAAACTTAAATCAAAAACAGTAATCATAACCGAAAACCGAAAACCAAAAACCGAAAACCGGCGAAACTTAAGTTAATAATTTGTGTGTTGTGAAGACATGTACTCTTCAAAAAGTTTAAGGCATTCATCGCGCTTATATTCTTCAAGATAATCTCCAAGTATATTTCGTCCACCAAAAATGCCATCAAATTTGGAGTCACGGAAACCTATTTTGCCATTATCGTCGATGGTACACCCATAATAAATCTTACTGATGTTTGCCCACATACAAGCACACAAGCACATGTGGCATGGTTCTCCTGTGGTGTAAATGGTACAACCACTAAGGTCAAAAGTGCCAAGATTATGACACGCATCACGTATTGCTGCCATTTCACCATGATGTGTTGGGTCGTTATTGGCAACAACACAATTATGCCCCCGACCAACAATGACTCCGTCTTTCACTATGACAGCCCCAAATGGTCCACCATGATTGTTTTTTATTCCTTGCCGTGCCTCGTCAATGGCGACCAACATAAAATCCTTTTCTTCCATAATTAATTTACGCATTTGAAAATTAGATTGATGATGTTCAAAGTTCAAAGAACTTTTTGAATGCTTTGATACAATATTCGTGATCTTTAGCATTGGCAGTCTCTCTCACACTGTGCATTGCCCAAATAGGATTGCCCATATCCACGCCCTTTAATGGTAATGAGGCACTGAGAATGTTTCCTAATGTTGAACCACCTGCAATATCACTATTGTTGACGAATGTCTGACAAGGAACACCTGCTTCTTCACACACATTGAAAAATACTGATGCCGAATAAGCATCACTGACGTATTTTTGTGCTGAGTTATATTTCACCACTGGACCACGTCCCATCAAAGGATGATTTGTAGGGTCGTATTTGTCGTTATAGTTAGGATGCCAGGCATGTGCATTGTCGGCACTTATCAAGAATGATTTTTCTATCATGCGATAGAAATCATCCAATATTCCATTCTGTGCCATGATAATGCGCTGAATCAAACTTGCAAGAAATGGACTCCCTGCACCTTGCTTGGTAGCGCTACCAACTTCTTCATTATCGAATATTGCAAGTATTTTTGTGCAAGCACTCTCATTTGAACCTACAAGTGCTTCCAAACCAGCATGTACCATACTTAAATCATCAAGTCTGCCTGATGATATAAATTCATTATGTAGCCCAAAGCTACATGCAGGAGTAGTGTCGTACAAATACACATCGAAATCCAGAATAGACTCTGGCTGTACAGACAATTCGTTTGCTATAAGTTTTATCAGCAGATTGTCCTTTTCCAGTTCATCGGTAACTATTCCAAGAATAGGGAGCATGTCTTTCTGTTTGGATAGTTTCACGCCATCATTCACTTCTCTGTTGAAATGAATTGCTAAATTCGGAATCTGCAAAAGAGGTCGCTTTATATGCAGCAAGCGGGTTTCAGGATGCATAGGGTCAGTACCTCTTATTATCACACGTCCTGCGAGACTTAGAGGACGATCCATCCATGTGCTCATTATTGCACCACCATACAATTCGGTGTTAAGTTTAATCAAACCACCTTCTGAAAAGATTTCAGATTTTGGTTTTATCTTGAATGTAGGAGAGTCGCAATGTGCCGCGATAATATGAGCTCCTATTTCAGCCAAAGGTTTCTGTCCTATTTCAAAAGCATAGAGAGAGGAGCCGTTTTTAGTAAAGAATACTTTCATGCCAGGCACCATCTTTGGCATGGATTCTTCGGCATCAATTCTTTCATATCCGTTTTCCATCAGTTTGTTTGCAATAGTGTCAACTGCCAGAAAATTCACAGGAGATGAATTCAAAAAGTTAATTAAGTTGGTTATCATAATTTTGCGGTTTTACGGTTTTGCGGTTTTACGGTTTTACGGTTATGCGGTTTTGCGGTTTTACGGTTTTACGGTTATGAGGTTAAAAAAACCTGACTTTGAGCCAGGTTTTTTCAAATTACTATTTTTAGTCTTGCGGTTCTGATTTATTTTCATCTGGCGAAGTGGCAGAGTCTTTGGCTTCTCTTTCCTTGTCGATAGCTTTTATTTTCTCATATACCACTTGCATGTCAGCTTTCAACTTTTCAGCTCTTCTGACCATTTCGTCTATCAGACTGTTGCCATTCTTGCTTGATGAATTGAGGAATCCAAGATTGTTTTCGTAAGTCTGGATGTCTGATTTCATATTTTCATATTGGCGCATCAGTCGTGCTCTCTCATTGAGAATCATTTCTTCGCCACTTTCAGCCATCTTCTTCAGATTGTTCTTGAAGTTCTCAACGCTCTTCTTATTGAAGCTGATGTTGAATTTTTCACGTAGTGCATCACAGACCTCACGATATTCCTTATAGAGTTTGTCTTTATCTTTGAAAGGCACATGTCCTATCTGATTATATTCCTCCATGAGTTTGTGGGCAGAATCTTCAATTTCTTCGGCTTCTTTCTCAATCAGTTCTTTCAGACGTGTAATTATATCTTTTTTCTTGCTGAGGTTTTCGCGTTCTTCCTTAAACTGTCCGCTGGTTGCCGCATTGCGTGCTTCAAAGAACTTGTTGCAGGTTGCAAGAAACTCTTCCCAAAGTGCATCGCCCAATTTCTTTGAGGTTGAACCGATTTCCTTCCATTCCTTTTGCAGAGCCATGAATGCCTCGCTCGTCTTTTTCCAATCTTGACTGTCAACAAGTTCATGAGCTCTTGCTATCAGTGCTCTTTTCTTTTCGGCATTCTCTGCAAATTTGACTTTGATATTTTTGAAATATTCTGCTTTTCTGCTGAAGAATTCATCGCATGCTGCACGGAAACGCTCAAATATCTTTACATTCATTTTCTGCGGAGCAAATCCAATTTTCTTCCACTCTGCCTGGATTTCCATTATCTGCTTCGTCAGTTTTTCCCAATCGCTGGAAGTCTTAACTTCTGTCTTTGCTATTTCCTCAACCTTTTCACAAAGGGCAGTCTTGTTTTTCAGATTTTCTTCTTCCTGACTCTTTAATCCTTCAAAATGACTCTGATGACGTTTGTTGACAACTGCGGAAGCTGCTTTGAAACGGTTCCAAATGTCTTCGCGCAATTCCTTAGCAACAGGTCCGATTTCACGGAATTCCTGATGCAGTTTCTGCAATTGATGGAAAGCACTGATAGCGTCTGCCTCATCTGCCAAACGTTCGGCGGCTTCGCAAAGCTTGATTTTCAGTTCAAGGTTCTTCTTGAAATCGTATTCGCGTGCTTCGTTGTTGAGCTTCAACAAATCATAGAACTGCTCAACATAGAGCTGATAGTTTCTCCACAGCTGATTAGCCTTATCGGCTGGTACAGGTTTTATTTCTTTCCATGTCTGCTGCAATTCCTTGAATTGCTTGTATGATTTGTTCGCCTCTTCTGGTGAGGTGCACATTGCCTTGATTTTTTCAATGATCTCAAGTTTCTTGTCCAGATTGTCCTTCTTTTCCTTTTCCTGCTGTTTGAGGGCATCGGCACGCTTTTCTTTAATAAGACTCATTTCTGCCTTAAAAGCTTCTTCATCCTTGTCAATCGTGACTTCGTATTTCTCAGGATCACCTCCATTGCTGATGTATTCCTTGTACTGTGCTTCACGCTCTGCCAAGTGCATTTTATAGAAAACAGTCTTCAGCAAGTCAACTTCTGCTTTCTGCGGAATCTCATCACCATGAGCCAATTCTTTGATGCGGTCAATAACATCTGTTTTTGTCTCATAATGAACTTTAGATTCCTCAATGGCAGGATCTATTGTCTCACCATCTTCAACAGGGTTTTCCATTTGTGGATTCACTTCTTCCACTGTTTCTGTCACTTGTTCCATGTCGGTTGAAGTTTCAGGAGTTTCTACCTGTGAAACTTCTTCCATAGGAGTCTGATCTTTTAATTCTTGAGAGTCCATTTTATACAAATTTTTATGTTCAGTATCAATTTTGAATCTTACTTTGCGTTGCAAAGATAAGAAAAAGGTTGAGGGTTGTGGGTTGAGGATTGTCGCTTTTAAGATTTTTTAATAAAAAACACGTCAAATAAGCCGCTTATGCCGCATAAACCACCACGACACACCAGCAATGACAATCGATATTACAATTGCGACCCAGAAGCCTGCCTGATTTTTTTCCATACCGTTTATCAGGTTCATTCCGAATATACTTGCTATCAGCGTAGGAAACATCAGAATGATACTGGCAGAGGTCAATGTTCGCATCACCGTGTTCATGTTGTTATTGATAATGCTGGAATATGTGTCCATTGTTGACTCCAGAATGTCGGAATATATATTTGTTGTCTCCCGAGCCTGTGACATCTCGATGCTGACATCTTCAATAAGGTCGGTGTCAACCTCATCGACAGGCACTTTGAATTTCAGTTTTTGCAGCAGATTCTCATTTCCTCTGATGGATGTTATAAAGTATGTTAATGAATCCTGCAAGCGACTAAGTCCGATAAGCGATTCATTGTTCACCTCCTTATCCAATTCTTTTTTGGCTGTGTCTATTCTTGAATTTATCTGTTTCAGACGTTTCAGATACCATGCTGCGGATGAGTAGAACAGGCGGAAAATCATATCCACATAGTCTGTAAATCCCAATCCACGCTTCTGCTGATAGCTCACAAAGTCTATCATCATTGTTGTCTCATAATAGCAGATAGTG
>JAZLEX010000192.1:0-2944 GCA_045615485.1 Prevotella sp. | reverse complement strand
TTGACCGCTATACTGGCGACAGCATAGCATACGCGAGTATAGCATATAAAGGGTATAAAATAGGTGTGTCTGCCGATTTGCACGGAAAATACACCATTGCCCGCCATAATGGTCGCAAACTGACTTTTAGCGCAATCGGCTACCAATCACAGGAAATAGACATTACCCCGAAAGTAGGAAACACCCTTATTGTGAAACTGAAACCCGATACCAGAAAACTGGGCGAGGTTATAGTCAAATCAAAAAGAAAAAACAAATACAGCAGAAAGAATAACCCTGCTGTAGAATTGATGAGGAAGGTCATAGAAAAGAAAAAACTTACCGACCTTAAGCAGAATCCTTATTATCAGTTCACCCAATACCAGAAAATCACACTTGCACTCAACGACCTGACTCCAGAAAAACTTGAATCGAAGACATTCAAGAGCAAACAATGGATGATTGACCAGGTTGAAGTGTGTAAGTACAACAATAAACTTATCCTTCCTGTATCAGTAGAGGAAAACGTAAAGCAACACATCTATCGGAAAGACCCACTATCGGAAAAAACAATTCTGAAAGGTAACAACACTTCTGGAGTGAACGAGATACTGCAAACCGGAGACATTATTAATGTGGTGTTGAAAGATGTCTTTACGGATGTAAACATTTACGACGATGACGTCAGACTGTTTCAATATCCTTTCACAAGTCCTATCGGTAAAGGCGCAATTTCATTCTACAGATACTACATTACAGATACCACGTTCGTAGAAAACGACAAATGCATCCAGCTGGAATTCACTCCTAACAATCAGCAGGATTTCGGTTTCCGTGGAACGATTTATATTCTTGCCGACTCATCTTATCAGGTGCGCCGTTGCGAACTGACAATTCCAAAGAAGAGCGATGTCAATTTTGTTGAGAACATGAAATGCCTGCAGGAATTCACCAAGTTACCGAATGGTGAATGGGCACTTACACAGGATGATATGTTCGTGGAACTGAAATTGGCAAAATTCCTGCAAAAATTTGTGGTTATACGAACTACACGAAATTCTGATTATAGCTTCGACCCACTTCCGAAAAACATCTATAAAGGTAAGAAAAAAGAACTGCGCGATTCTTATGCATCAATGCAAAGCGATGATTTCTGGAAACAGTATCGTCAGGTTGAGCTTACCAAGAGTGAAAGTTCTATGGATCAGTTTGTGAAACACCTACAAGAGATAAAAGGACTGAAATATCTCATTTTCGGTGTAAAGGCATTTATTGAAAACTTTGTTGAAACAGGCACCCAGAAACATCCGAGCAAAGTTGACATTGGTCCTGTGAACACAATGATTTCCAGCAATTTCTACGACGGATTACGACTGAGAGCCTCAGCACAAACAACAGCCAACCTCAACAAACATTGGTTCCTCAAAGGCTATTATGCCCATGGATTCAATACAAATAACAACTATTACGATGCTGAAGTCATCTACTCCTTCAACGAGAAGGGATACCTGCCTCGCGAATTTCCGAAACAAACACTATCGTTCATAGCTTCGCACGATGTAGCGATGCCATCAGATAAGTTTATCCAGACCGACAAGGACAATGTGTTTATCTCATTCAAGATGCATGATATTGACAAGATGTTCATGTACACAAAACAGGATTTGGACTTTGTCTTCGAGCAGGAATGGGGATTAAAACTTTTTGCTAATCTGAAGGCAGAAAAGATGGAACCTGTCGGTGATGTAATGAAATTTCAGAAACTCGATGGCTCATTTATCGACCACACACGCTCTACTGAGTTCACTTGTGGATTCCGCTATGCTCCTGGCGAAACGTTCATAAATACAAAACTGCGTCGTCTGCCAATCAATCTCGACACACCAATTCTCAGACTACAACACACTTTTGGAATAAACAAATTCCTCGGAGGCGAGTATAATTATAATATCTCCGAACTGGAAATCTACAAGCGCACATGGATGCCACACAATTGGGGAAAGATTGACTGTCGCATACGTGGTGGAGTGCAATGGAATAAAGTGCCATTCACTTATTTGATTACACCTGTTGCGAACCTTTCTTACATTATAGAAGACGAAATGTTCGACATGATTAACAACATGGAGTTCATGAACGACCGGTATGCCTCATTGGAACTATCGTGGGACTTCAATGGAAAGCTCTTCAACCGCATTCCTTTGTTGAAGAAACTGAAATGGAGAGAGTTTATCGAACTTCGTGCGCTCTGGGGAACATTGTCCGACAAGAACAATCCTGCCTATTACCAGTCGGCAGGCATTCTCGATAACACTGTTTTACAGTTCCCTTACGGCTGTTATAAGATGGATGGCAAACGGCCATACTACGAAATGAGTTTCGGTATTCACAACATCTTCAAGATTTTACACGTTGAATACATCCATCGTTTCAACTACAACGAACTGCCTACAGCATCTAAAGACTGTGTGAAATTCATGTTCCGTGCATCGTTCTAACTATGATTAAGAAATATTTTAAACTCAGTGAGAAACAGGCTGAACAGTTTGATGCTTTGGAGGCTCTCTACCGTGATTGGAATGCAAAGATAAATGTCATTTCACGCAAAGATATTGACAACCTCTATCTGCACCATGTGCTGCACTCATTGGCAATTGCCAAAGTACTCGATACTGAAATCCCAATGAAAGTGCTCGATTTTGGTACTGGTGGCGGTTTTCCTGGCATTCCACTTGCCATTATGCATCCTGAAATGAAATTCAGGCTTATTGATAGCATTGGGAAAAAGGTAAGAGTGGCAAAAGCCATTGGTGATGCCATCGGGCTGAATAACTGCGAGTATGAACACATTCGAGGACAGGAAGATAAAGGGCATTACAACCTTATCGTGTCGCGTGCCGTAATGCCTCTGAAAGAAATCAGACAGATTTTCAAGCACACACCTATCATGTGTCTGAAAGGTGGC
>JAZLEX010000191.1:0-3603 GCA_045615485.1 Prevotella sp. | reverse complement strand
TTAATAATTATTTGAAAAACATAAAAAAATAAAAAAATATAGCAACATTTGACATCTGTATGCAAATCTTTTCTATCTTTGCGCAAGTAAAATTTTCAAAAGTACTGAATTTAATTTATTTCGATTATGACAACTATTATTATTATCGCTGTTGTAGTGGTTCTACTATTGTGCTGCATTAGTATTTACAACAATCTTGTTCGTTTGAGAAACAACCGTCAGCAGGCGTTTGCCAACATTGATGTACAACTGAAGCAGCGTCACGACCTTGTCCCTCAGTTGGTCGCTACCGTAAAGGGTTATTCTGCTCATGAAAAGGAAATTCTCGAAAAGGTGACTCTTGCGCGTACTCAAGCAATGGGTGCTACGAGCATAAACGACAAGATTCAGGCAGAGAATGCTCTTTCAAGTGCTCTTGCAGGGTTGAAGGTTTCTGTTGAGGCTTATCCTGATTTGAAGGCGAGCCAGAATTTCTTGCAGTTGCAGAGTGAACTTGCTGACATCGAGAACAAACTTGCAGCCGTACGTCGTTTCTTCAATTCAGCTACAACCGAACTGAACAATGCCGTTCAGACTTTCCCTTCAAACATTTTTGCAAGTATGTTCGGTTTCCATATCGAACCAATGTTTGAAGTTCCACAGGCTGAGCGTGCTGCTCACGAAACAGCTCCTGAAGTTAAGTTCTGATGAAATACGTAGGAATGCATACACAACAGCGGAAGAACAACCGTAATACGTTACTTCTTCTGCTGCTTTTTCCTGCCATACTGCTTGGACTGGTATGGCTTTTCATAGCTATAACGACTTATCTCAATGGGAAAGTCTATGATGATTATGGAAATGTCTATTATTCAGTAGATTGGGATGTGGTGAATTATTTTTTCATTACTACCATACCGTATGTGATAATAGGTGTTGCTATCTGGTTCCTGATTGCCTATTTTGCAAATTCTTACATTATTCGCCATGCAACAGGTGCACGACCATTGGAGCGCAGGGAGAACCCTCGTGTCTATAATATTGTGGAGAATCTCTGCATGACATGCAATATGCCGATGCCGAAAATCAACATCATCGATGATCCTATGCTGAATGCGTTTGCAAGCGGTATCGATAAAAACACCTATACCGTTACGGTGACAACAGGGATAATGAATGTGCTCAACGATGATGAACTGGCAGGAGTAATTGCTCACGAACTGACGCATATCCGTAACAAGGATACGCGCACGCTGATTGTCAGCATAGTTTTTGTGGGAATTTTTTCTACCATTATCAGCCTTGCCTATAGAATCATGTGGAACAACATGCTGTTTGGCAATTCCCGCAGCAACAATAATAAAGGTGCTGGTACTGCTGTGATTTTGTTGATTGCTATTGTTTTGGCTGCATTGGGCTATTTCTTTGCCTTGCTCACTCGCTTTGCCATTTCCCGTAAGCGTGAGTATGTGGCAGATGCTGGTGGTGCAGAATTGTGTGGAAATCCTCTCGCCTTGGCTTCAGCACTCAGGAAAATATCTGCCAATCCAGGTTTGGGTCAGGTGAAGCGTGAAGATGTGGCGCAACTGTTTATCATGCGCCCAAAGAGTATGCGGCAAGGATTTGCAAATGCGATGAGTTCCATGTTCGCTACTCATCCCGATGTCAACGAACGCATCAGACTCCTCGAACAGTTCTGATACGAACTTATTTCCACATCCATTGCTGATAGTCAACGTCTTTGAATAGCGGGGCTACTTCAAATTCTGTTTCCGTAGATTTGCCCAATAGGAATTTGTCTATAAACGCTTCCAAGTATTTGTATTCATAATCAGGTAGTTGGCAGTGCATGTGATTGCCTTCGATGGCATACGAGAAATGGTCGGCTACTCCTAATGTACGATAGACTTCCTTCACTGCTTTGCACGATACATACATTGACTCATCGGCAAGCCATTTATAGTCAGGATTACCGAAAACCAAAAGAGCACGTGGAGCAACAAGAGCAGCCAGTTCATGATGGTCAACAGGCAGTCGGCTAACATTTTCGTTGCCGAAATTCTTTATCATGCTCTCCAAAAACCAATGGCTGTCGGTACTATGCACTCTTTCCACTTTTCCTAATGTCTCGCTTACTCTCCATGAAGCCATACCACCACCACCTGGCTCTTGTGGAATAACCAGGCAGATTCTTTCATCAAACGCCCCTGCAAACAATGATGCCTTGCCTGCCCATGAACATCCTGATACGGCTAAATGTTTCGTGTCTATTTTTGTGATTTTCTTGCCCAATTTTTCCAGACCGTCAATTATACGGCTGATACCCCATGGCCAGTAGCTGTAGGCACCATTATCAACCAATTCTGGATAGAGAATATTTATCGGTTCGCTACCGCGTTTTTGCTGATGTGCACAAACAGTATTGAAATCGAAGTTTATCAGCGCACATCCGCGGTCGGTAAACAGTTTTGCTGGCAGACAGTTGGCAATGCCAATTATTGCAGGGTAGGGGGCTTTGCCTGTCTTAGGATAAGAAATGCGAGCTTTCACGTCAATACTCTTGCCGCTTGGTGCTGTGATTGTTACCACCAGCATGGAATCGCCATGAAAAGAAGCGTCTAACTTCATGTCTTTCATAGGTGGCAGTTGCCCTATTTCATATTTTTCAATTTTGCTGATTATTTCTTTCCGATGTTTGTTCCAGTCGGAACGTTTCGTACTTCTTTTACCATTATCAAACAAGAATGGGTCTGGCAAGTTTTTAATTTCAGGTAAATTCTTCACGTCTTGTGCCATACAAGGCAGGCTAATCATTATTGCAATGATTGCAGTTAGTAGTTGTTTCATATAGTTAATAATTTTGATAATTTCTGCAAAAGTAATAAATAGGTTCAAAGTATAAGGCTTAAAATTCAAGGTTTTAATTTTTTTTAATAAAAGTTATTGTAGTAGTAATTACTCAGTTAACCACCTTGACCATTCTCAAGAGCGAAATTTGAAATTTTTGAAGAATGTAAACCGAGTTAAACCCTCATTCATAGAATGGAGCCTTCTGCTCTTGAACAATGTATTAACGCTGCCTTCACAAGCAAGCTTGCAAGTCCGAGTTAATTCATTATTCATTAATCAGAGATTAACTTTATTCTATGAATGAGCAATAAACCGGGTGCTTTCAGCAGCAATAAACAAAATTCAATTACAGATTTCTTGTTTGTGCCTATTAGGGGTGCTGAGTAGTTACAGTTACTGACATGAAACCTTAAAAAATCATAAAGATATAAAGTTTTGACATTATCTTTTGATAATTATTATTACTTTTGCAAACCAATAATACGAATATATTGAATTATGAGTTTGCAGAAGAATGTTTATGAAATGATATTGAACAGTCCTCGATCTGTTTTCAATGTGCAATCATTGAGGATGCTGACAGAGTGTGATGACAGCCAGAAACTGACAAAGTCATTACATTATTACGTCAAGGAAGGAAAGATACGCAACCCTCGACGAGGCATTTATACCAAGGCAATATATGATGAAAAAGAGATGGCCTGTAGTCTATTCCGCCCTGCCTATGTGTCGATGGAGTACGTGCTTCAGCGATGTGGTGTTGTATTTCAGTAT
>JAZLEX010000190.1:0-2186 GCA_045615485.1 Prevotella sp. | reverse complement strand
TGGTTCACGTGCTGCTAATGGTGTTATCCTCGTTACCACAAAGAAGGGTAAAGTTGGTGCTCCAAAGATTTCTTACAGCGGTCAGTATGGTTTCACTGGTGCTGTGTCGCATCCTAAGATGCTCGACTCATACAACTGGGGGCGTTTATATAATATCTATCAGACTGTGGATTCAAAGAGCACTACTATTGATCATAAGACAGACCTCTTCCAGGCTGATGAGCTTCAGGCTATGAAGAATCTCAACTATGACTTGCTTGACAAATATTGGAAGACTGGTGCTACTTATAAACATGGTGTAAACGTGAGCGGTGGTACTGACAATGTTACTTATTTTGGTAATGTTTCTTACTTTACTCAGGATGGTAATCTTGGTAAACTCGACTACAGCCGTTGGAACTATCGTGCTGGTGTTGACCTGAAAATCAACAAATGGATTAAGGCTAATCTGGCTGTAAATGGTGACTATGGTTCTCACAAGACTCCTTTGATGAAAATCGGTGGTTCAAACAATGAGGACTACAATCTCCTTCTTACCCGTCCTCGCTATATTCCTGAAGAGGTTAATGGTTATCCAATCATTGCCTATGGTCCAAGCAACGGCCTGAAACAAAATTCTCAGCTTTATTCTTTTGAACGGCTGCAGAACGATGGCGACTTCAGCGAATCAAAGTCAAACAATATGACCATCAACACTGGTGTTTCTTTGGATTTAGGCTTTATCAAACCTCTCAAAGGTTTGGGTGTGAAGTTCTCTTACGGAAAGAGCATCAATAATGCAAAGACTAATCAGTATGCTTCATCATACACTCTCTTTGGAATGACCGACAGGACTGGTAGCGGTGCTCACCTCTACACTCCAGTTGCTGGACAGGAATATGAACCATTTATTGCCCCTTCAAACTTTGTTGCCCGTACGGTTGGCAATTCAAACAGCACTACCGACCCTGGTTATCTGTCAAGAAACATGACACGTACAGACAACTATCAGATGAACTTTATTGCAACCTACGCTCGCGATTTTGGTTCGCATAGCATTAACGCATTGTTCTCTATCGAAAAGTCTGAAATGGAAATGGAATATCTCTATGGCGAAGTAACATCTCCATACGAATTCACCACATGGCAATCGAACTCTGCAAGTGGCGATAAGACTACAACCTTTACTCGTTCAGAGGGTGCAACTCTCTCATACATCGGTCGTGTGAATTATGCATACGCAAACAAGTACCTGTTTGAATTCCTGTTGCGTTCTGATTCATCACCAAAATTCTCACCTTCAAAGCGTTGGGGCACATTCCCTTCTTTCAGTGCAGGTTGGGTGATTAGTGAGGAGTCTTGGTTCCAGAATAGCGTGAAATGGATGAATCATTTGAAACTGCGTGCTTCTTGGGGTCTCACAGGTCGTGACAATACTAATCCATGGCAGTGGATGACTATTTATTCGCAGGATGCTAAGAATGGTGTGGTAATAGGCACTGGCGCAAGCAACAATTCAAGCAATGCTATCACTATCAATAAGGAGAATGCTTCTGTAAACACTCTCGTGCATTGGGATAAGTCCTACAAGCTGAATGTTGGTTTGGATTTCAATGTATTGGATAGTCGTCTGGGTGTAGCATTTGATTTCTACTATAACAAAAACCGCGAGATGTTGTTGAAGAAGAGCCAGAATATTCCTGGTACTGTTGGAACTGGTTCTGCTGCACAGAATGTTGGTGAGATGGACAACTGGGGATGGGAACTTGGACTTACTTGGAAAGACCATATCGGGAAAGACTTCAAGTATAAAGTTGGCATCAACACAAGCATTACAGATAATAAGGTGCTGAATATGGACTGGAGTACAGACTACCTGTATCGCCAGATTACATACGGACATCGCTCTGATGTTGGTGTATGGGGTATGCAGTGTATAGGTATGTTCCGCTCTTATCAGGATATTGATGAGTTCTGAGCAACTTTGCAGGCTGCTGCCGACAAAGCTGGTACAACTCCTTCTTATTTAGGCAAGTCTAAAGACCAGTTGCGTCCAGGTATGCTTATGTATAAGGATGTGCGTGGTCCACAGCAAGCCGATGGTTCTTATGCTCCTGCTGATGGTATTGTTGACCGCAACCTTGACCAGGTTCAGTTGTCAAAGCGTTCATCCAATCCTTATGGATTTACTATTAATCTCAGTGCTG
>JAZLEX010000189.1:0-21940 GCA_045615485.1 Prevotella sp. | reverse complement strand
CTCATTTTTATTTAAAGTAAAAAAATGTGCTAATGGTTCAAAGGAAATTTAATTGGAGTTTGTTTAGACAAAAACAGAAATCCACCCCTTGCAGAGTATGGGTGCTTGTCAGCGCCTGATAATATGAGCACGAGATTTTCCTTGAAAGCGAGCTTTCAGATAAAATCTCCCACTCATATCATCACCTTCTTACAGAAGGCTGTATAAGCGAGAGGAGTGTCTGAAAGTTCACTTTCAAGCAATCCCGAGCGACAACAGGCTCGGCAAAGCCAAGGCTATCATACTCTTCGAGGCGATAAACCAAAATAAACAACCTGTCATCCTTTCTGTATGTTGGTGTGGTTATGAGGTTGCGACAAAAGGGTTTAATTTGGTTTTTGTGATAAACTACCTGCGAGCATCAATATTCCCCAGTAGTTTTCCATTGAACCGTGCTAATTACTCACTACAGATAACGTGATATGATTGAAAAGAATTTAGTAACAGAATTGGTAAATGAATGGTTGGAAGGGAATGACTATTTCCTGACTGATGTGAACGTAACTCCAGACTCGAAGATTATTGTGGAGATTGACCACAAAGATGGGGTGTGGATTGAAGATTGTGTGGCTCTGAGCAAATTTATTGAGCAGCATTTGGACAGGGAGAAGGAAGATTTCGAACTTGAAGTGGGCAGTGCTGGCATAGGTCAGCCATTCAAGGTGGTTCAGCAATATGAAAACCACATAGGGAAAATGGTTGAAGTGATGGACGAAGGAAAGAAAATCAAAGGCATTCTGAAATCTGTGGAAGGCAGGGATTTTATAGTTTCTGTTCAGGAAAAACAGAAGATTGAAGGCAAGAAAAAGGCTATGCTGGTGGATGTTGATAAGGTATTCAACATGGAAAAAGTGGCATACGTAAAATATTCTTTTACTGTTTGAATTTGAAATTGCAAATTACAAAATTTAGATATTATGGCTATTAAAAAAAGTGAAGGTCCAAGCATGATTGAGACCTTTGCAGAATTTAAAGAAACGAAAAACATTGACCGCACCACCTTGGTAAGCGTCTTGGAAGACAGTTTCCGCAGCGTGTTGGCTAAAATGTTTGGCAGTGATGAGAATTTTGATGTTATCGTAAATCCTGAAAAAGGTGACTTTGAAATTCACCGCAACCGTGTTGTTGTGGAGAACGGAACCGTGAAAGACGAAAACAAAGAAATTTCGCTTGCCGATGCTCAGAAGATTGAAGCCGACTATGAAATTGGCGAAGACGTGAGTGAAGAGGTTAATTTTTCAAAGTTCGGACGGCGAGCAATTTTAACCCTGCGTCAGACTTTGGCATCAAAGATTTTGGAACTGGAACACGATAATCTGTACAATAAGTATAAGGATCGCGTTGGCGAAATTATCAGCGGTGAGGTTTATCAGGTTTGGAAGCGTGAGGTATTGCTTGTTGATGACGAGGGCAACGAACTGATGTTGCCAAAGAGTGAACAGATACCAAACGACACCTATCGCAAGGGCGAGACTGTTCGTGCCGTTGTTCACAACATCACAAACGACAATAATAATCCGAAGATTTATGTCAGTCGCGTGAGTCCTGTATTCCTTGAGCGTTTGCTGGAGCAAGAAGTGCCAGAAATCAATGATGGCCTGATTACTATTAAAAAAGTGTCGCGTATTCCTGGTGAAAGAGCAAAGGTGGCTGTGGAAAGTTATGATGACAGAATAGACCCTGTAGGTGCTTGTGTAGGCGTAAAAGGCAGTCGTGTGCATGGCATAGTAAGAGAATTGAACAATGAGAATATCGACGTAATCAACTACACATCGAACCTGAAACTATACATCCAGCGTGCATTAAGTCCTGCTCAAATCTCTTCAATCAATATTGATGAAGAAAACAGAAAGGCAGAAGTGTATCTGAGACCAGAAGAGGTTTCATTGGCAATCGGTCGTGGCGGACAGAACATCAAACTGGCAAGTATGCTGACAGAATACACAATTGACGTATTCCGCGACATTGATGAAAATGAAGCCGATGAGGACATCTATCTTGATGAGTTTGATGATGAGATTGACCGTTGGGTAATTGATGCGGTTAAGGCTATTGGACTGGAAACAGCAAAACAAGTAATCAATGCTCCTCGCGAGCTATTGATTGAAAGAGCCGACCTTGAAGAGGAAACCGTTGAAAATATGCTAAGAGTACTGAAGTCTGAATTTGAACAGGAATAAATAATTAACTCAAGTTTCGCAAGCTCAACTTGAGCGGTTATACGGTTGTACGGTTATACGGTTGTACGGTTTTACGGTTTTACGGTTGTACGGTTATAAGGACTGCAAAGCAGATAAGTGAGCAACTTGAGTACTTGCGAAAATTGAATAATAATCAATATCAATGAGCGTTAGGTTAAACAAAGCATTAAGAGAATTGAACATAGGAATTCAAACGGCAGTTGATTTCCTGAAGAAAAAGAATCTTGGTGAAGTTGAGGCCAATCCAAATGTCAAGATTTCCGATGAGCAGTATGATGCTCTGATTAAAGCTTTCAGCAATGACAAGGATTTGAAAAGCAAGACTGATAAAATCCTTGACAAGAAGAAAGAAGAAAAAGAAGAGCGTATAGAACAGAAGCGTGAAAGCAAGGCCGAGGTAATTTCTGCCAAATCACAAGCTGCACAATCGGCATCTGATTCTGTGAAACTGAAAGAAGTTGGCAAAATTGATTTGGCACAATTTGAAAAAAAGCCCAAAAAAGCACAGGAAAAAGACGTAAAAGAATCTGCCTCTCAACAGGAACATCCTAAAGAAGCAAAGGCTGACACAGCCGTCAAGCCCCTTCGACCAGCGGTTGCCAAGCCTGCAGAGGCACAGGACAAGCATCAGCCACGACCTGCTGAGGCAGAAGAAAAACCTGCCATTGAACCAGATAAGGCAGAGGTGAAGCCAGTGGTAGCACCAACCACCCAGAAGGTGGAGACTAAGTTGCCACCAGCTCCGTCAGTCAATGTGGTAGGGAAGATTGACCTGGATAATATGAATCAAAGCACTCGTCCGAAGAAAAAGTCGAAGGAAGAGAAACGCAAGGAACGCGAAGAGAAAAACCAGCAGACTCAAACTGTAAATACGGAAAAGAAAAAACGTAACCGTATAGTCAAAGGGCGCGTTGATATTGATGAAGCAATAAAAAAGAGCAACGTCGATAAGAAACATGATGGTATCAATGGCAAAAAGAAAAAGAAAAAACAACTCAAGCCTTTGGAAGTCAATGAAGAAGACGTTGCACGTCAGGTAAAGGAAACCCTTGCACGACTGACAAGCAAGGGTCAAAATAAAAAAGGTGCAAAATACCGTAGAGAAAAACGCGATGCCGTTTATGAACGTATGCAAGAAGAACTTGCTGAAGAACGGGCTGAAAGCAGAGTTTTGAAACTGACGGAGTTCGTAACTGCCAACGAACTTGCAAACATGATGAATGTACCAGTTACCAAAGTCATAGCTACATGTATGAATATTGGAATCATGGTCTCTATCAATCAGAGACTCGATGCTGAGACAATAAATATTGTGGCTGATGAATTTGGTTTCAAGACAGAATATGTTAGTGCTGAGGTCTCTCAGGCTATTACTGAAGAGGAAGATGATGAAAACGATTTGGTGACTCGTGCCCCAATCGTAACAGTTATGGGACATGTTGACCATGGTAAGACTTCCCTGCTGGACTATATCCGCAAAACTCATGTTATTGCAGGTGAAGCAGGTGGTATCACTCAGCATATTGGTGCATATAATGTAAAGTTGGAAAATGGTGAGCACATTACATTCCTCGACACCCCTGGTCATGAGGCATTTACTGCCATGCGTGCTCGTGGTGCTCAAGTCACAGACATTGCAATTATCATCATTGCAGCCGATGACAGCGTGATGCCAACCACACGCGAGGCAATTGCTCATGCCCAAGCTGCCAATGTGCCAATGGTGTTTGCTATCAATAAGATAGACAAGCCAGGAGCAAATCCAGACAAGATTCGTGAAGACCTTTCACAGATGAACCTGCTGGTGGAAGAATGGGGCGGAAAATACCAATGCCAGGAAATCAGCGCAAAACAAGGCATAGGAGTCAATGAACTGCTTGAAAAAGTGCTTCTCGAAGCAGAAATGCTTGAACTGAAAGCCAACCCGAACAGAAAGGCAACAGGTAGCGTTATTGAGTCATCCCTTGAAAAAGGACGAGGCAATGTCTGTACGGTATTAGTATCAAACGGTACTCTGCATCAAGGCGACATTGTGCTTGCTGGAACATATTGGGGTAGAGTACGTGCAATGTTCAACGAGCGTAATCAGCGTGTCGATGAAGCCAAACCTGCACAAGCAGTAACCATTATCGGACTGAATGGAGCCCCTACTGCTGGCGACAGTTTCCATATTATGGATACAGAGCAAGAAGCAAAGGAAATAACAAACAAACGTAATCAGTTGCAAAGAGAACAAGGACTGCGCACTCAGACAGGACTGACACTTGAAGAAATAGGCCATCGCATTGCACTTGGTGAATTCCATGAACTCAACCTCATCGTGAAGGGTGATACGGATGGTGCTGTTGAGGCTCTCGCCGACTCATTCATAAAACTTTCTACTGAAAAGATTCAAGTGAACGTAATCATGAAGGGAGTGGGACAGATTAGTGAAAACGATGTCATGATGGCAGCCGCAACAACAAACAACGCAATCATCATTGGTTTCCAAGTACGTCCTTCAACTGCAGCCCGAAAACTTGCTGAGCAACAAGGTGTGGAAATCAATACCTATTCCGTAATCTACGATGCCCTTGACGACGTAAAGGCTGCCATGGAAGGTATGCTTGAGAAAATCAAGAAAGAAGTCTTTACTGCAACAGTTGAAGTCCGCGAAGTTTATCATATTTCCAAAGTCGGTACGGTTGCTGGTGCATACGTCGTAGAAGGAAAAGTCCATCGGTCAGATAAGGCACGTGTGTTGCGCGACGGAATAGTGGTGCATACGGGTAATTTATTGGCACTGAAGCGTTTCAAGGACGATGTGAAAGAAGTCGCAACAAACTTTGAATGCGGTATCAGCCTGAACGGATTCAATGATATTCAGGTAGGAGACATGATTGAAACATTCACAGAAGTTGAAGTAAAACAAAAACTCTGACGATGACACTGACTCTGAGACTCTGACTCTGACACTGACTCTGACGATGACACTGACGATAACGATAACGAAAACCAAAACGATAACCGTAAAACCGTAAAACCGCAAAACCGCAAAACCGTAAAACAACCAACCATCCGTGGCAAATGATTTTATAAAACAGGTAACAGAGAAACAATACGAATACGGCTTCACGACAAATGTCCAGACCGAGATTATTGGCAAGGGACTTAATGAAGATGTAATACGGCTAATCTCATTCAAAAAAGGAGAACCAGAATGGCTTTTAGACTTTCGTCTGAAAGCCTTTCGTTACTGGCAGACTCAAAAGCAGCCTGACTGGGGTCATCTTGTATTGCCCGATATTGACTATCAGGATATTTCGTACTATGCTGATCCTATGGTGAAAAAGCCGTTGAAAAAGGAATTGGATCCAGAACTGGAAAAGACATTTGAAAAATTGGGAATCCCACTTGAAGAACGGCTGGTATTGGGCGGAGTCGCAGTAGATGCCATTATGGACTCTGTTAGTGTGAAGACCACTTTCAAAGAAAAACTGCAAGAGAAGGGAGTGATCTTTTGTTCTTTCGGTGAGGCAGTAAAGACGCATCCTGACCTTGTAAGGGAATATTTGGGTACGGTTGTACCTTATCGCGATAATTTCTTTGCAGCATTAAACAGTGCTGTCTTCAGCGATGGCTCGTTTGTCTATATTCCCAAAGGTGTGCGATGCCCGATGGAATTGAGTTCTTATTTCCGTATCAATGCCCGAAACATCGGACAGTTTGAAAGAACCTTGATTGTGGCAGATGATGATTCCTACGTTTCATACCTTGAAGGCTGTACGGCACCGATGCGTGATGAAAACCAACTTCATGCTGCTATCGTGGAAATAATAGTTAAGGAAAATGCTGAAGTGAAATATTCCACAGTCCAGAATTGGTATCCTGGTGATGCAGAAGGCAAGGGTGGAGTGCTGAATTTGGTAACAAAGCGCGGTGAACTGCGAGGGAACAACAGCAAACTCTCATGGACTCAGGTTGAAACAGGGAGTGCTGTTACATGGAAATATCCATCGTGTGTGTTGAGAGGCGACAATTCTATTGCAGAGTTCTATTCCGTTGCACTTACCAACAACTATCAGCAGGCTGACACAGGTACTAAAATGATTCATATTGGCAAAAACACAAAAAGCACTATCATAAGTAAGGGTATAAGTGCTGGACATAGTCAGAATTCGTATCGTGGACTTGTACGTGCCACGGCAAATGCCGACAATGCACGCAACTACAGTTCCTGTGATAGTCTGCTGCTTGGTGATAAATGTGGAGCACATACATTCCCATCAATTGACGTAAAAAATGATACCGCTGTCTTTGAACACGAGGCAACCACAAGTAAGATAAGCGAAGATCAGTTGTTTTATTGCAATCAGCGTGGAATACCCACAGAACAGGCAATAGGACTAATTGTGAACGGATATGCAAAAGAAGTGCTGAATAAACTACCAATGGAATTTGCCGTTGAGGCTCAAAAACTCTTGTCGGTATCCTTGGAAGGTGCTGTTGGATAACGATGACTCTGAGACTCTGACTACTGACACTGACTCTGACACTGACTCTGACCTACAACCTACAACCCACAACCCATAACCCACAACCGTAAAACCGCAAAATAACAATGCTCGAAATAAAAAACTTACATGCTTGTATAGCAGGGAAAGAGATTCTGAAAGGAATCAATCTTACAATCAATGATGGCGAGACACATGCCATTATGGGACCTAATGGGTCAGGAAAAAGTACACTAAGTGCTGTGTTGGTGGGTAATCCACTATACACTGTGACCGAAGGTAGTGTAGTGTTTAATGGGAAAGATTTGCTTGCAATGAAGCCAGAAGACCGTGCTCATGAAGGACTATTCCTGTCGTTTCAGTATCCCGTTGAAATACCTGGTGTGTCGATGACAAACTTTATGCGTGCAGCTGTTAACGAAAAACGAAAATATAACGGTGAAACCGAACTTTCTGCAAGCGACTTCCTGAAACTGATGCGCGAAAAAAGACAACTTGTCCAGCTCGATGCGAAATTGGCAAACCGTTCAGTTAACGAAGGCTTCAGCGGTGGAGAAAAAAAACGTAATGAGATATTCCAAATGGCTGTTTTAGAACCTAAATTAAGCATTTTGGATGAAACTGACTCGGGACTTGATGTTGATGCAATGAAAATTGTTGCCGATGGAGTAAATTCTTTAAAGCGTGCCGACACCAGTTGTATTGTCATAACTCACTATGAGCGATTGTTGGAATATCTGAAACCAGAGGTCGTTCACATATTATATAATGGTCAGATAGTAACTTCTGGCGGACCAGAATTGGCAATGAAAATTGAAGCAGAAGGTTTTGATTGGATACACAAATGATTTTAGATATTGAAAATAATAGCCATAAAGTGATTAATGATGAATTCATCGATGAAAATATTGAAATAACAGTCGGTGATAATTCTTCGTTGATTCTTTATACTATGGGTAGCAATAATTGTCCGAAAAGGAATTTTAATATTATTCTGAAGCGCAATAGCAGTTTCAAGCATTTCAATATCCTGATGAATACTGCTGATATTTCAACGAAGATTCATTTGATATTTGAAGCTGAAGGTGCTGAATGTGAACTGAATGGCTGTATTGTTGCAAATGGGAAACACCGCATAGAAAACTATACCCTGATTGAACATAGGGCAGGACATTGCACAAGTAATGAATTATATAAGTATGTGCTTTCGGACGAAGCAGTTGGAGTTTTTGAAGGACGGGTGGTAGTGCTGCCTGATGCACAAAAGACTGTTTCAAAGGAGACCAACCAGAATCTGTGTACAACGAAAGAATGCCGAATGTTTACTAAGCCTGAGTTGGAGATTTATGCTGATGATGTGAAATGCTCACATGGCAGCAGTGTGGGACAGTTAAACGATGCCGCATTGTTTTATATGCAGCAGCGAGGCATTCCACTGGCTCAAGGACGAAAACTATTGCAAGAAGCTTTTATTGCAGAAGTACTTGAAAAGGTTGAGGTTAGAGCTTAGAGCTTAGAGTTGAGAGCTGAGAGTCAGTGTCAGAGTCAGTGTCAGAAAGATATGAGCCTTGCGTATTAAATTGTAAATTATTTAAATAGAAAATAAATAGTAAATTGTAAATTCGTAAATTGTAAATCAAGAGTTCAGAAGTGATTTACTCCTTAACTTCTTTAACTCCTTTAACTCCTTAACTCCTAATCAACTGGAGCTTGCGAGAGTTGAATTATTTAAGTTCCCACGTGCCGCTGCCTACTGAATAAAAACTACCGTTAGGCAATGTGATTTCTGCATCACAACCCATAGGTATTGTAACTATTGCCGAAGTCATTGTTATCGCTACTGATATTTTCCCATACAGAGTTTCCGTTGATGCGGAAATAGATGTCATTCCATCCATCAGTTTTGGCTCAATAATCAGATGCTTCATTCCATACGTGCCCTCTTGCTGACGGATTCCCGCAAGCGACATGAACAACCATTCATCCAATTGCCCCATCATAAAATGATTCCATGACGAACCATGCCGAGGGTCCCATTGCTCTGTTAGGGTAGTCGCACCGAATTTCAACTGGAATCCGTATCCAGGTGCATCGTAATGGTTGAACATCTTATAGACCAGGTCGTCTCTTCCATGTTTTGCTAAACTTTGAATGAGGTAGCGGTTGCCAACATCACCCGTAGTCAACCGATAGCCATGCTTTTCTATGTCTTTTATCAATGACCGCAACACTCCTTCAGTCTCAGAGTCAGAGTCAGAGTCGGTTTTGCGGTTATACGGTTTTACGGTTTTGCGGTTATCGTTTTCGTTTTCGTTATCGTCAGAGTCAGCAGTCAGAGTCTCAGAGTCAGTGTCAGTAGTCAGAGTCTCTCCACATATTCCCAAAAAGAGAGGCAAGGCATTGGCACATTGTGAGCCTGTGGCGTATGAGCAGGAGTCAGGATGATAGAACTGTTCGTTAAAACTTCTGACCACCCTACCGTAAAGCGCAGAGTAATACTGCAGGTCGGTTTCGTTTTTGACCATCTTCGCAGCCTGCTGCATCAACTGCAAATCATAAATATAGTGAGCCGTGGCAACAAGAGCCACTGGGGTATTCCTACTAAATCCAGCAGTCCATGGTCCGTAATCATACCAGTCGCCCAAACCAAAATCCAGTATATTGTTTTCAGCCCGTGAGGTAAGATAGGAAAGGTATTGCTTCATTGAGGAATAATTCCTTGTTATCAATGTGCTGTCGCCATATTGCTCATAATACATGAACGGCAGAATGATAAGCGTAGAACTCCATTCTGGCGAGTCGTCGAACAGATTCCCAAAACTTACATATTGAGGGGCAGTTGTAGGAACCATGCCATTTGGTTTCTGCGTATCGGTAATGTCGCGTATGATTTTAGGAATGTATGACATCATGTCGTAGTTATACAACAGGCTCTTCCCATTCAGATGATCCTGTTCCAGCCATCCTAATTTTTCTCTGTGCGGACAATCCGACAAAACAGCCTGCATATTGCTCCTCTCGGCACGTTCAATCAGCAGATGAGCCTTGTTGAACAGGTCGTTGCTACATTTGAATGTGCTGACTTCCTCGGCAGAATTATATACAAAACAACTGTTCAATGCATAGATTACGGGTAGATTATCAGGATTAGGCTGTCCCTGCATCACTGCACCTTCAACCTGTATGTAGCGATAGCCATAATATGAGAAATGAGGATGCCAATAGTCCAATCCCTGACCTTTCAGAGTATATTCATAATAATGTTGCCTGCCAGTCTCGCGCTGATTCACAGCCCCCTGAGGAGTTAGTTTTTCCCCTACATAAATAATTATCTTTTGTCCTCGCTTGCCAGAAAGACTTATCTCTGGAAACCCAGACAAGTTCTGTCCCATATCGGCAACAATGGCGGTAGGACTGACGGAATCCCGTTTCATAGCCTTTGCTGCAGCGGCTAATGAATCTGTTGGAATACGACTCCAGTTAAAGATGTTGTAGCGCTCCATCACTTTGACAGGCGGTGTCGTTTGTGGAATCATTTTCCCATCTGGAGCTTCAACAGTTTTCACTGGAAGCAAAGGCATGTTATTTTCAAGAGTGGCATCATAACTTTCACCACCATAGATGCTATTGAACGTTATAGGCGAAAGACAGTATTTCCACCCTTCAGCACTTTTTATAATTTGCGTAGAACCATCTTTATAGCGAATCTCAAGACGCAGCAACAATTTCGGTGTACCGAAACTCATTTGCAGTTTGGCATACCGGTTACCGCGCTGGACATTGTAAAAACCATTCCCCAGCAAAACTGAAATGTCATTTTTTGAAGCCCTGATTAAAGAAGTCACATCAAAGACGTTGTAATATACGGTTTTGGAATATTCGCTCCATAAAGGAGCAAATTCGCTATCGCCCACCTTCATCCCATTAAGTTCCAGTTGATAATGTCCCAATCCACATACATACACAATAGCATCGACAACATCCTTTTTGGCAGTAAAATCCCGTTTTATGATTATGCTCCTTGATGAGAGCGAATCCACATTTTGCCAAGCCTTAACAAAATAGTCCTTTTTAAATTCCGTATTAGCAAACCGCCCCTCAGGAATGTTGGCATCCTTCTTGCTGATTGCCCCAATCCATTTAGCATCAATCACGTCAGGCATAACCCTGATATCCTGAGGTGAACTCCAAAACGAGACATAATCATTCTTATCCCATACCCGCACTCTCCATGAGTAGCCATATTTATTTAATGGCAATTTCGGAAGCGATACAAACTGACTTTGTGAAGTCAGCATTTTGTATGAGTTATAGATTGTGTCGTGTGTTATTCGTTCTGTAATTATCAGTTGGTACGCAGTTTGCCTGTCATCATTTCTCGTTGACTTCATCTGCCACCCCACTCTTGCCTCATCGGTCACCAAAGCCAAGCCATATTGATAATTGCATTGCGTTTTGGTAATGGTGATATGAGCAAGAATGCTATTAAAAACGAAAACGAAAACGAAAATGAAAACGAAAAAACGAACCATAACAATAATTTACAATAAGGCTCATGTCTTAACTCCTTAACTTCTTAACTCCTTAACTCCTTAACTTCTTAACTCCTGAGTTTAAACCGTAAATATCATATAAATCCCCAAACAGATGGCACGTAATTGCTTTCCACTGCAGTTTCCACATCGTCTGGAAGATTACAGAAAAAGTCAATCCCAGTTTTTGATTCAAGTTCATCAATCGAGATGGCATATTTGCTCAAGTTACTGCTCTGTTGTGCCTCTTTCAAATGTTGTATCCAGAAAGCAACAGCCTTGTAGCCACCATTGCCCGATTTATTGTTTTTAATCAATACTGCCATGAAAAAATATTCAGGAATTGGCATTCTGCCAGGAGTTTCAAATTTGTCCCCGTCAATCGTGCCACCTTTGCAGACATACATTGTATCTCTCGACCCAGATGCTGGTGACCATTTTCTTATCTGTGACTCCATTTCTTCCCAAACTCCTGTGTTGAAGTTTGCATATTGAGGCTGAATGTTGGAAAGATAGAATGTTTGTTCATTAGCAGTCTTGGAACTCAGTCTGTCAGCAGATGGACAGATATGCCCTCTCTGACATCCGTATTTCTGGTAGTTCTTATAATCCTGCAATTCTGTCCTATACTGTGTAGGCAGGAATGGATCTGGCTGGAAAGGGTCAAAATCCCAATTGTTGCGATTCCAGTTTTTCACGTTCGTGGCAGAAGTCATTTGATAGGCCGTCCACCGTTGCGATTTCTTGCTATTGTCCCATTCTATGCAAAAATTAACTCCTATTTCAGGGCTGGAATACACTAAGAAAGTGTTGCCTTGACCTTTCAGAGCAGGAATTTCCGTGCGTCTTGCAGCTGCAAGAGCCTCAGACGCAGACAATAGGTTAGTAGATTCTTCTATAGTTTTGTTCGCATTTTGATTACGGGCTTGCCCAGAGATCATCGATGGGTCACCACTCGCAGAATTATCCTTTCCGCATGAAACGAAAACTAAAACGAAAACTAAAACGAAAACAAAAAAACGAACCATAATAATAATTTACAATTTATACTGGTTTTAGGTCTTAGGTTTTCGGTTAATAACACACAACCCATTCACCATTTCCAAATTTCCAGTTGGCTGTCGCCTATCATATTAAATGTCTTGCGATGATGTGGTGATATACCATAATCCCTTATTGCCTGACGATGTTTTTTTGTAGGATAGCCTTTGTTGCTCAGCCAATCATACATTGGATATTCATTTGCCAATTCCTTCATATAGTCATCCCTGTAGGTCTTTGCCAAAATGCTTGCTGCAGCAATAGAAAGATATTTACCATCACCTTTGACAATGGTGGTGTAAGGTAGGTTGTTGTATGGTTTGAAACGATTTCCATCTATGATGATTGCTTGTGGTTGGACAGATAGTTTGTCCAGGGCTCTATGCATGGCAAGGATACTTGCATTGAGGATGTTTATTCTGTCAATTTCCGCTGCCGTCACTATGCCAATTGCCCATGCTATGGCATCTTGTTCTATAATAGTACGCAACTGATAACGTTTCTTTTCGGAGAGTTGCTTGGAATCATTCAGCAGATGGTTTTCGTAATCTTCTGGAAAGATGACGGCAGCTGCAAATACGCTACCAGCCAAGCATCCCCTGCCAGCCTCATCACACCCAGCTTCGATGCAATTACTATAAAAATGACTGTCGAGCATTATTCTTTTGGTTCGTAAAACACTTTATTGGCTCCCGATGTAATATTTACTAATTCAGGATGCTGCTTGGCAAATGATTCAATGTATCGGATGCGTTTTTCTTCAAACAATTCGTCAACAGCTATGAGAATGCCAGTTTCTTCGACATCGCCAAATCCGTAGTTTATAGCAGTACCGAACAACTTCATCGTTGGGCTCAAATTCATGTAGGCATTGACAAGTGGAGGAATATTGAGTCCCATACTGCGCACTTCACGATTGAGTATGCGATAGTCATCGTGGAAATTGCTGCCATTGAAAATCTTCGCCAGTTCTTCTTCAGGAGTGTCTAAAGTCAGAGGCTTTGTAGGAATAACGAGGTGGTCTTTATCATCAAAATAGATTTTCAAGAAATACAGAATCATGTCTCTGCCTTTTCGCAGATACGACGGATACATGGTCATTTTGCCAAAGAAGTATTTGCATTCAGGACAGATAATCGGCAATGCTCCAAGTCCGTCCCAAAGATTGTCTAAAGCAAAAATACTTTTAGGATTCTGCCGTGTGTTTTGATATTCGAGTGAAACGTATGAGCGTCCAAGTTCTATTGTTTTCGGAAGATAATTTTTTATGAAATTATCGGAGAAATGAAACATGTGGCTTGTTGCAAGTATAGGCTGGCCATACTCGTCGAATTTCACATTTTTACCAAGCAGATATCTATACCCGCCAATGATTTCTTCTTTTTCAGGATTCCAGACAATCAGTTGTTTATAGCTGTTGTCCATAGTGTCGAATTCATCCAGATCGCAAGCCTTGCCAGTTCCTCCACCTGCGGCGCGGAAAGCAATCTCGCGTTGGCGTCCTATTTCGAGGAGAGTGTTTGGCGCATTGCGAAAAGTAACAATGTAGATTTCATTGTTGCTTTTACTGGTAATACGGAGTTTCTTGTCGTCCGTAAGTTCAGATTTTAAAACTTCAGTAGATATCGGAGCAATAATTTTTTCTTGCATAAATGAATTGGTCGTTTAGTCATTTAGTCGTTTGGGGAGCCTCCTCTAAGCCCTTCGGGGACTCCATTTTTCCCTAATTCATACACTTTGTCTTGAACATATTGTGCCCATTCTTTAGGAGATTTGGACTTGTCGAAAGTTTGCCAAGTAATAGGCTTGCCTATTTTTATATTATATGTTTTGTGCCTATTGCGATACATCTCGTCAACAAGAAATAGCATCGCAAAATTAAATTTCAGTTTCAGTCGTTTACACCACAATGCAATATTATAGAATTTTTCGGAGTTTCTGCCATCGAAAAAGATAGGAATCACATCTCTTTGGCATTGCACGCTTTTCTGGATAAAACTTTTTGTCCATTCCACATCTTTGATTGAACCATCGGGCTGCTTGCGCGAGCACAAGCCTGCAGGGAATATCAAGGTATGATTTTCGCTTTCGTAGGCTTCATCTATTAGGCGTTTGATGTTTCTGCTTTGTGCACCGACTTTATTCACTGGTATGCACAATGGAGCAAATCCTGGTATATACATCAAAAAGTCATTGACAAATATGCGCACCTTGTTGTCATAGTGTTGGGTAAGCAAATATCCTAATGCCACACCATCAGGACCTCCAAGAGGATGATTGCTGACGAAGATGTATTGCTTCCCATCATTGTCAGCGGGAAGATTGTATTCACCCTCTACATTGATGTTTAAATCCAAATAGCGCATTCCATCCACCAGCCAAATCTTGCCCTTAAGATTTCGGCTTTCCCAGAAATAGTCATTCAACTCGTTTTCATGGAGAATTTTTTTCAACCATCTTACAAGGCAACGTGGGACAAATTTGGCTTTTTTGCCAGCTTTGCTTGCTATTATTTTCTCAATGTCAACATATTTATCCATTGCTTTCAATAATACAATTCAAGTTTTGTAAGAAACTTGACGCAAAGTTAATAAAAGACTCTATAATTATTTCTTAAAAAACATATATTTGCAATATGTAAATTAAAAATTGTTATTTTATTTTGTGTTTCGCCAATTTTGCACTAATTTTGCAAGCGATATGAAAAAACGTGTCCTTTATATAATAATTTATTTCTTATTGTCTGCCGCTGGTGCAATTGCTGCCAATACGTTTACATTGGTGATAGATGCTGGTCACGGTGGTAAGGATGCTGGAGCAGTTGGGGATTCTCTGAAAGAAAAGAATATCAATCTGAATGTAGCATTGATGTTCGGAAAGATGGTGGAGCGAAACTGCAAGGATGTTAGGGTAATATACACACGAACCACGGATGTATTCATTGAACTTGATGAGCGTGCCAATATAGCAAATCGCAACAAAGCAAACCTGTTTATATCCATCCACACGAATGCCTTGCCTAAAGGTAGGATTGCATACGGATTCGAAACTTATACTCTTGGTATGGCACGTGCTAACGAGAATCTTGAAGTGGCAAAACGCGAAAACTCAGTTATCACTTACGAGCGCGACTATAAACAGAAATATGAGGGTTTTAATCCACACTCGCCTGAAAGTTATATTATGTTTGAATTTATGCAAGACAAAAATATGGCACAAAGCGTAGAACTTGCAAAAGACATTCAGAAATATGCTTGTGAAACGGCTCAAAGAAATGATATGGGCGTGCATCAGGCAGGCTTCCTCGTACTGCGAAAAACATCCATGCCAAGTTGCCTTGTGGAATTAGGTTTTATCTCAACACCTGATGAAGCTGATTTTCTTGGATCGGCTGAGGGACAGAGTCGTTTGGCATTAGGCATATACAAGGCTTTTCTAAGCTATCGCAATAAGCACGACAAGGGATTGACCACACCTTATCGATTGCCAAAATCTGAAATCCAAACTTCACCTTTTGTGAAAGTGAATGATAGCAACCAGGCTAATGCGACCGAAAAAAAGAAAAAAAATGAAAACGATGACAAGCAGTCGCAATCAGCGGATCAGAAACAAACAAACGAAGCGCCACAGCAGAAAACAGAGGAGAATACGAGCTATCACCGTACAATAGAATCCGTATATGCTGGTAAAAAAGGTGTGCTGTTCAAAATTCAATTCCTTGTTGCAAGCAAATTGCTGCCGCCTGAATCAGAAGTGCTGAAAGGATTGAACAAACTGGACTATTATGAAGAAAACGGTTTGTTTAAATATACCACAGAAGAAACATCCAATTATAAAGATATTAGCAAAAAATGTGCAAAGATTAGATTGAAACATCCTGAAGCATTTATCATTGCAATTTCTGATGGTAAAAAAATCCCTGTTGCAGAAGCAATTAAAAAATAATTTAAGGTTATGGTGGGTTCTATAAATTATATTGAGATGATTTCAGAATTATTTTTGAGCAGATTTCTTTGGTTAAAGCAAGCGCATAGTTACTATGCAATTGATTTAAGCAGAGGAAGATGCCAAAAATAAACTGAAAGCATCCAACACGAAGGCTACCATAAGAGTTCATATCATTTTATAATTTATAGAACACACCTTATATGGTTATACCAGTTGTAAGAACCGCAAAACCGTAAAACCGTAAACAAATATATTCACATGAAAAAGTTTTTCACAAAAGAAGTAAAAATAGCTATTATTGCAATTATCGCACTTTGTGTATTGTTTTTTGGAATGAGATTCTTAAAGGGCATGAGTCTGTTTTCTACAGATAAAACATATTATGCTGATTTTGAGGATATAACAGGCCTGTCGGTCTCTACTCCAATATACGCAAATGGTTTCAGAATTGGAGTTGTAAAGGATATTCAGTACAACTTTAGCAGCAAGAATGATATTGTTGCAGAAATTTCATTAGACAAACACTTCAGAATGCCTAAGGATAGTAAGGCTTTCCTGGAAGCTTCAATACTTGGTGGCTCAAAAGTCAGACTTGATATAGGCAAAAGTACAGATTTCTGCCAACCAGGTGATACGATTTATGGAGGTATTGACGGTGGTGCATTGTCGGAAGCTGGCGAAATGGTGCCAGAAATTACGAAAATGCTGCCGAGAATAGATTCTATCATAACAAGCATCAACATACTACTTGCCAATCCTGCTCTTGTCGGTATTGAAAACAATGTATATTACGTTAGCGAACGATTAAAAGTATCTGTCGATGAAATTAACTCCCTGTTGGCAAAAACCAACAGAGAAATACCTGAAATACTTGATAATGCAAACAAGACAATGGCTTCGGCTTCCAATGTCATGGCAAAGGTTGATGACATGGATATTGATGCCACATTCGCCAAAATTAACACCACATTGGATAATGTGAAAAGCATGACCGAAAAGTTGAACGATGGTAATGGAACATTGGGAGCAATGATTAACGACAAATCATTGTATAATAATCTTAATGCTTCAGTGGTATCACTGGATTCAACTCTGAACTCAGCAACGTCATTGTTGAAAGACTTACAAGCACATCCTAAACGTTATGTGCATTTCTCACTGTTTGGCAGAAAAGATAAATGAAAATGAACTCTGACTACTGACACTGACTCTGACACTGACTCATGACCTTACAACCTTACTTAACCCTCAAACAAGGATTTTTTCCAGTTGTTGGATTTCAGTTTTGAAAGAATTGTCGGTTTTCATTCGTTGCAAAACCTTATCACAACTATGAATAACAGTTGCATGATCGCGATTGGCAATTCTGCGACCAATATGTGAACGTGGTCTATCGGTCAATTTTGTTGCAAAATACATTGCCACCTGACGAACTATTACAATTTCCTGTTTGCGGCTTTTTCCTGCAACATCTTCTATTTTTACTTTATAAAATTCACATACCTTCTCCAGAATTTCATCTATAGTGAGTTCGCGTTTGCTTGTGCGAACAACATTGCGGATGGCTTTCTGTGCATGCTCAATGCTGACATTGCAATTATATACAAATGAGTTAGCTACCAATGAATTCAGTATGCCTTCCAAATCACGAATGCTTCCTGCTGTTCTGGCTATGTAATCAACAATATCAGGAGTAACGTTTATGCCAGCCTTCTTAACTTTAGCTTTGAGTATTTCCTTGCAGAGTTCCACGTCTGGTTTTTCCAACTGTGCCACTAATCCACATTTCAGTCTTGTCAGCAATCTGTCACTCATTCCCTGCAAATCAACAGGCGGTCTGTCGCTTGCCAGTATGATTCTTTTTCCGTTGCGGAAAAGATGATTGAAAATGTGGAAGAATGTCTCTTGAGTCTTAACAGCCGACATCCATTCCTGTACGTCATCAATTATCAATACATCTATCGTCTGATAGAAATTTATGAAATCATTTGGAGTCTTGTGCAGATGGGCATCAGTGAATTGTATCTGGAAATTCCTTGCACTGATATACAACACACGCTTCTGCGGTGCGGTCTCTGCTATCTTCATCCCTATAGCATTAATAAGGTGTGTCTTGCCTGAACCTGACGGACCAAATACAAAGAACGGATTGAATAGCGTCTGGTTACAGTTTTCTGCTATCGACTCACCAATAGACCGAGGCAACTTATTGCTCAGTCCTACAATAAAATTGTCGAATGTGCGAGTTACGTCCAGTCCTGAATCAAAACTGCTTTTTAGGGTTGTGGGTTGAGGGGTGTTTGCTTCGACAGCTTTTTGTGGTTGCTCTTCTTTTATAATATAGGCCAATTTCACGTTTTGGCCAAAATAGTGAATAAGCGCCTTACTCAGTATGCCGATGAAATTCTCCTCGATATACTCAAGTGCATACTTGCTTGGCACCTGCAGTCGTAAGGTATTTGAACTCGTATCGTATGACGAAAAATTAAGAGACGCAAACCAAGTGTCGAATTGCTGTCTCTCAAGATTGTCTTTGATTAGGTTCAAAGTATCGTTCCAGAGTATTTTGGCGTTTTTAACCATCTATATTTTCAAAAAGCGGTGCAAAGGTATGGCTTTTTTTATGTGCGTACAAGAGGCTTTTTTTGAACTACTCCAAAATAATATTTATCTTATTGTTTTTGTGTGTTTTGCGTATTGAAACATCGTGTTTTTTGCAAATGTGAATAAAAAAAAATAACTTATAGCCTATCAGCATGTTACGCAAAATTGTAACTTGTTAACATCTTTTTTCATAGTTGCATTTCATATCGTAAAATGCAGACAGTATGCTTCTTTACGATAGTTGGATAAATATCTCGAGAACAATGCTTATTTAGAAAAAACAAAAATTAGTTACGTTTGTAGGTTATCGGTCTTAAGTTGTAAATTGTAACTCAGGAGTTAAGAAGTTAAGGAGTTAAGACAATAGTTGTAAATTAATCCACTTCGTGGCTTTTCTTCCTCTGCACCTCGGCATAATGCAAATAAATTTGCCTTCTGCTCTCGGTTTGTCGTCAGTTGTAAATTGTAAATTGTAAATAACATCATCTTGTCAGCGAGAATTTCATGCTTATTCCAAAATCGTAGGTTGATGTCGGGTAGGAATTGCTGCTCATCAGCGGTGTGTTTCTTTGGATGTCAAGGAATGCACTCATAGTGAGCAGTTTCGACATTGTATAGTCGGCACTGAAGGCTATCTTCAATGCTTTGTTGCCGCTGCTGGCGGTACTTTCCAATGTTTTTATGCTACGGGTGATTGCTGCCTGGTTTCTTAGTGAAAAGTCGCAACGCAGGTTTAGTTCATGATTCATCACATTGCTCTTTGTCTTCGACGTGGTGCTGGTTCTGGTAGCGGTTTCTTCTTGTTTGTTCTTGCCTTTATTGTTTGGTGTTCTCACCTTCTTGGATTTGCCATAGCCAAAGATGTTGAAGTCGTTTATCTTATAACCCAAACCGAATACCCAGTCTTTGCTGAGGGTTTCATTTATCTGCACACTCGTCATGCTCAGGTTGACTACTCGTGTTGTCTTGTATTCTGCCTTCAACGTCATGTTGTTTTGCAATGTGACATCGATTCCCAACAGTGGTGAGAATGCTTCGTTTATGCTGACGGTGCTTACGTTGTACATGCTGCTTGGCAGCAACTGGTCTTCTGCCGTTCCTGTTACAAAGCCTATGCCGTTCATGTACTCCATAAAGCTGCTGAAACTATTGTACGACCCTACTGCATAGATGCTCTTATAGGAATGGTTGAGGTTTACACTCTTGAACTTATCACTGAACCAACTGAGTTTGCTCAGTCCGCTGTATCTGAATGTCCAGTTTGGCAATAGTCGGGTGAGGGCTGGGAAGATGTCTAATGACGAACCTCCTCCGCAATAGGCTGACAGGAATGCTGGTATCATTACATCTCCGCTGTACTTGTCAACGGCTCCGTTTGCTGGGTCGAATGTCTTGCCAGCAAAGGCTGTTCCTTCTGGATAGACGGCTCCTTGATATTGGGCTTCTACTCTATCGCGGAACTCATCCAGTTTGCTGCAGAACTTTTCAAAGGTGCTTGAGTGGTAGCCATTGTTGGCATTGCCCATGCCTTCAAAGGCACTACCGATACTTATCGTTGTCATAGTAAACGTTCCGCTGTGTGTTGTAGGCTTGCGGTCGTACATGTATTGTATGCTCTTCTGGCGAGTCATTGTACGGCTGGCATTCAGGTCTATCTTGAAGTCGCGCACTGGTTCAAGTGTCACCTTGAGCTGTATATCATCGGTGTTGCTTGTTGCAGCAGGTGTGGCTATGCTGTCTGATACGAGCAGCCAATGATTGTCTAATGCCTTGTCGATGTATGAGTCGTCAATGAATCCGAATGCGAAGTCAAGTCCTGGACTCATCAGTCCTCCACCTGTATGCTGTCCGAATGCTTTTCCTACGGAAGGTAGGAAGCCTGGTAGCGACATGGAGTAATTGTTGCGATAGGAGATGTTTGCAGAGCGTACCATCATCAGCACTCGTGAGGCGCACTGTGCCACCTTGTACCAAGTCTGGTCTTCAAGTGGAGTTTTTGGTGTCACCGTGAGTTTGATGTCAATACTGTCTTTGCCAGTAACTTTGATTTTATTATCATCCACAACCTTGAACTTGAGTTTATACGGCTTGCCGTCTTTTGTCTTGGCTATTACATTCAGGCGTTTGCTCTTCTTGTTGTGTGATATTTCTATTGTTGAGTCAGGGAATAGTTTCAGTTCCTTGACAAAACTTTTTGGTTGTTTGGTTGTTTGGTCGTTTGGTTGTTTGGTCGTTTGGTTGTTTGGTCGTTTGGTCGTTTGGTCGTTTGTTTTTTTCGTTTTCGTTTTATTGCTGTTGCCGCTGAATCGCTTGTTCACGCCTTCAAGGAAAGGTACGAGGTTGTAGAGTTTTTCAAAAGCCAGACTGCCGTTTATGTTTATCGTGCGGTTGTTGACGATGGTGTTTCCTAAACTGCTGCCGTCTTCCTGTTCCGTGCCACGGTTCCAACTATATGTTGCGCTGTATGATGCGTCTGAGTTGATCCATTCAAAAATCGGAATCTTGTTCAATGGCAACTGATATGAAGCCTGGAACGACTGATTGTAAGTCAGAGGTGTGCCCCAATGTTTTATGCTTTGCCAGATAGAGTCTTTCCATGCCTCGCGGTCGTCGATATACAGGGCTTTGTCGTTCAGTGTGTATGGCTCAACGATTTCGGCATTCGTTGCACTCTGGAAATTCATGTGTAGGGTTTTCAGTATATCCCACCTCAGTGAGAACTGGCGGTTCCATAGGAATTGTGAACTGAATGTCAGCGGCAGTTTCTCGTTGAGATTATCCATGTCTCTTTCCTGCAGTTCAAAGCAGTTGCGGCTCATGTCTGTGTTGAACGATATGTTTTGCGGCAGATAGTTCAGCCCAAATTCTTTTATTATGTTCAACCATTTGCTGTTGCTCTTGATGATTTTCTTGAATGGTTCGAAAGTCTTATACACTGGAGTATAACTATAGTTCAGCGACCCTTTCCAGTTGTCTTCACGTTCATACATTGTGGTCTGACCAGTAGAGTATTTATGACTATGGCTATAACTTATTGAGAAGTTGCCTGGGTCGTATGGCATAGGATGGGCTTTGGTTCTTA
>JAZLEX010000188.1:0-11975 GCA_045615485.1 Prevotella sp. | reverse complement strand
CTGCAGATTGCTCCTCCGTTGGTATATTCATACTCTGGTATCATGTCCAGATTAGTGTCGCCTAAATCGTTGATATACGAATGTATTCCTTTTCCATATACTCCCTGAAATGATGTAAATAATTTGTCGGAAAAATTAATTCTACCGCTTACAGATACACCGTATGCTATTTTATGTCTCGACGAACCATCAATGGTCACATCTTCCAATTGATTTTTATCGCTTAAAGGTTTATAGTTGACATTATCTAAAGACCAATATGAGAGTGAACGTAAAAGTCCAGAAACCTGTAAATGTCCGAATTTTCCTTTGTAGCTCGCCTTTGCTGCAAGATCTGGTATCGGTTGGTAGTCATCTATAATGTTCAAGTCTTTAAAAAGCGACACAGAATAACTTGGTTGCTCTGCAGCAATTCCAAAATCCCAATGTTTAGTACCGAATGAGTAGCCAATGAGCGGATGGGTGTTGTCCACACTGGTATTGACACCTCTAAGGTCAACAGTCTGCACACCGGCAGCTAAATCCATGAAGAAGGAATAAGTCTTTCCAGCCGTGAAACCACCATAAGAGACGTATGCTTTACCAAGTTTGATGACATTCTCCTCATTAGTATTAATTTCTAAATACGAAATCAACTTATGTTTTCCTATCTTAACTCTGCTCTTGAAAAATAGTTTTGAAGTGGCAACGTTTATGCCGACGTGTGATTTCTTGTAGGTAGGCACTTCTACAGTCCATACTGAAAAGCGGTTGTGGTTGGTCGATCCATTGAAATCACCGAAAGCTGTCATACGCAGTGTGCCTCCTATTCCAAACTCGAAGCTGTCATCTTCATTTGAAATCATGAAACGTGGGTCTCCCTTGTCAGAGAATGCTTTCTGGAAATATCCGCGTTCAGGATGATAATCTTGCCAACTGGATGACCTTTGATTCAATTTGACTCCCATAACAGTCGTGTCTGACACAATCTCGGTGGGGGATTCGCCAATAGCGAATACAAACGTTGTCATTGCCAACAAAGCAACAATAATATAAATTTTCTTCATAATAATGTATATTTATGTGCAAAGTTAAAAAAAAGATTAAGAGTTGAAGATTGAAAGTTGAAGGTTTTATGTTTTTTTAACCCATGGAGTTATATTTTATTGAACAGAAATGCTTCGCAGTAAACAGAAATTGCAACAGCACATTTATTTATGCTTATCTTTGTGAATCAAGGCAAATATATGATTGATGTTCATACGAAACAATCAAATTTTGAGCAATTAACAAAAATAATCAAGCAAATCTCTTTTTATGTCATTTATTTTAGGTATCTTTGCGACCAAAGGCTATTCCTCCGCAGCAATCAAAACGACTATGCTGTACAAATGCGTTTATCTGAGATGCTGGAACGTAGAGTAATGGAATATGAGCATTATAACAAAAGATTATGAAAACAGAAGATTCACTCAAACAGTACGCAAAGGCGATTGACGAACAGTTCCAGACGGGCATTGCCACAGAACATTCCTATCGTCCCGCCTTGCAAAAACTCCTTAGCGAACTGCTGGAGGACTGCATCGTTATCAACGAGCCATCGCGCATCCAATGTGGTGCTCCCGACTATATCATCACGCAGAAACGCACCGAGCAACCAGTATTCTTTGTTGAGGCAAAGAACGTATCCGATCCTGACCTCGACGGCATGAGAACCCACAAGGAACAGTTTGACCGATATAAGGCATCGCTCGATTACATTATTTTTACCGACTATCTCGACTTCCACGTCTATGAGCATGGCGAGTGGACACAGAATGTGCGACTAATAGAACAGCAAGGCACTCATCTTCGCCTTGTGGAGAATGCTGGCGAGCGATTTCTTGCCATGATAGAACACCTCGCTTCTTCACGCCCTCAACGTATCACCTCGCCTTCAAGACTGGCAAAGCAGATGGCAGCTAAAGCACGATTGCTGGCCGACGTAGTACACCGTGCCCTTGAGGACAAAGAGAATGCTACCTATGCCAACGCCCAACTCCAGTCACAACTTGCAGCCTTCCGCAACATACTCATCCACGACCTCACGTCCGAAAGTTTTGCCGACATTTATGCCCAGACGATAGCCTACGGCATGTTTGCCGCTCGCCTGCATGATGATACTCCAGAAAACTTCTCACGCCACGAGGCAGCCACACTCATCCCGAAGACCAATCCCTTTCTGCGCACCATTTTCCAGCAGATTGCGGGCTATGACCTTGACGACCGCATAGCATGGATAGTAGATGACTTGGCGCAAACCTTCCTCACCACCGACCTTGACAAGGTGATGCACACCTACACAGGCAACGCCTTGCATAGCGACCCGATGATTCACTTTTACGAAGAATTCCTTTCCGAATACAATCCCATGCTTCGCAAGTCGAAAGGCGTATGGTACACCCCTCAGCCAGTGGTCAACTTCATCGTGCGTGCAGTGGATGAAATCCTACAACGCGACTTCAATCTACCTATGGGACTTGCTGACAGCAGCAAGATAAAGCATGAGGTCAAGAACGACAACTACGATGGAGCTCGCAAGTCACAAAAGACCATCACTCGTGAGAGCCACCGCGTACAGATACTCGACCCTGCTACAGGTACTGGTACCTTCCTTGCCGAGGTTGTGCGTCAGGTTTATCAGAAGTTTCATGGCATGGAGGGCATGTGGCAAGGCTATGTGGAGGAACACTTGTTACCACGTCTGCATGGTTTCGAATTGCTGATGGCAAGCTACGCCGTGGCGCATCTCAAGCTAGACATGCAGCTTCGCAACATGGGCTACGACTCTGCCAAAGCTCGTAACCAACGCTTCCGCATCTACCTCACCAACTCGCTCGAAGAATGCCATCCCGACACAGGTACGCTGTGGGCAAACTGGCTCAGCATCGAAGCAACAGAGGCAAACCACATCAAGCGCGACTGCCCCGTCATGGTGATGGTGGGCAATCCGCCGTATTCAGGTGAAAGTCAAAATAAGGGTGAGTGGATATTGCACCTTATGAAAGATTATAAGAAGGAACCTGGCGGTGTACTTCCTCTCAAAGAACGTAATCCGAAATGGATAAACGATGACTACGTTAAGTTCATTCGTTTAGCACAGGATTATGTAGAACGTAATGGTAGTGGTGTCATAGGTTTTATTAATCCTCATGGTTATCTTGATAATCCAACTTTCCGTGGTATGAGATGGAACTTGCTACATACCTTCGATAAGATTTACACCATAGACCTTCACGGCAATTCGAAAAAGAAAGAGTCCTGCCCTGATGGTAGTAAAGACGAGAATGTATTTGACATTATGCAAGGTGTCAGCATTAATATTTTCGTAAAGACTGGTGAGAAAGCAAAAGACGACCTCGGGAAGATTTACCACAAAGACCTCTATGGCCTCCGTAATGACAAGTACGAATTCCTTAATACACATACTCTTGAAAACATAGAATTTGAAGAGTTAGAAATCGTCGCGCCACAGTATTTCTTTATACCAAAAGATTTTTCTTCTATTAATGATTACAATTCGGGTATCCCCATCAATTCAGTTTTTAACTTTAATAATGTAGGAATAGTAACTGGTAAGGATAAAGTTCTAATTAATGACAATGAACCTATATTGCTAAAACATGTTCAACAAGAATATCCAAATATTAAAGTCAATTCATCAATAATAAAAACAATATACTATCGTCAATTTGACAAACAGCATATCTACTATGATAAGATGTTAATGGCACGTTCAAGGGATAAAATTGTAACTCATTTCGATAAAAAAGAAAATTTAGGTTTATGCTTAAGCAAACAATTTAAGGCGTTCCCAGATTATCATCATTGTGCAATCACTGATTGTATGATAGAATCTTGTTATGTATCGAATAAAACAAGCGAAATATCCTACGTTTTTCCTCTCTACCTCTACACCACAGCCATAGACGGCGCAGAAGAGAAGAGTCCCAACCTCAATCGGGAGGAGTGGGCGAAGTTCGATGCTGCTGTGGGCAGAGAGACGACACCTGAGGAACTGTTATACTACATCTATGGCGTGCTGCACTCTCCTACCTATCGCGAACGCTATAAGGAATTCCTGAAGATAGACTTCCCTCGCATCCCTCTGCCCGAGAACGAAGAGGAGTTTATGCGCAAGGGGGATATAGGTCGCCAGCTCATCGACCTCCACCTGATGCACGATGCCCACATCTGGCAACTCACCACCATCTTCCCTGTGAGTGGCGACTGCATGGTGAAAGCCATCTCATACAAGGACGGACGTGTTATGATTAACGACACACAGTACTTCGACAATGTGCCCGAAGAAACATGGAATGCCTACATCGGTGGTTACCAACCTGCCCAGAAATGGCTCAAAGACCGCAAAGGACGCACCCTCAACTACGATGACATCAACCATTACCGTCGAATTATTCATGCTCTCACTCATACAATCCGACTGATGAATGAGTGTGATAAGTAATCGACAATAACAATCAATTTTAATATAGAATGACTGCTTGCGAAATACTCAAATCATTTTATGGTTACAACTCTTTCCGTCCGATGCAGGAGGATATAATCAATCATCTTCTTGCTCGAAGGGATGCTCTCGTGCTGATGCCTACAGGCGGTGGAAAGAGTATCTGTTTTCAGATTCCAGCCTTGATGATGGAGGGGACGGCGATTGTCGTATCTCCTTTGATTTCGCTGATGAAGGATCAAGTGGAGGCACTACGAGCAAATGGTATTTCTGCCGAAGCCATGAATAGCGGTCAAGACGAATTCGTGAATCGTGTGATACGTGACAAATGCCAACGAGGAGAACTCAAGTTGCTCTACATCTCTCCCGAGCGACTGATGATGGAGATTCCTTGGTTGCAGCAGTATGTTAAGGTTTCACTCTTTGCTATTGATGAGGCTCATTGCATCTCGCAATGGGGACACGATTTCCGTCCAGAATATACGCAGTTGGGGATGCTGCATGAGCAATTCTCTAACACCCCCATCATTGCCTTAACTGCTACGGCTGATAAGATTACTAAGCAAGATATCATAGAGCAATTACATCTTGTCAGGCACGAGGTGTTTATTAGCAGTTTCGACCGTCCAAATTTGAGTCTTGACGTGAAACGAGGATATTCGGCTTCAGACAAACTCAAGACGATGCTTGCCGTTATCAGGCGACATACAAATGAAAGTGGCATTGTCTATTGCCTGTCACGAAAGAATACAGAATCAGTAGCGCTGAAACTTTGCAGTAAGGGGGTAAGGGCAGGTGCTTATCATGCAGGTTTAAGTGCTTTGGAGCGCAATCGTGTGCAGGAGGATTTTGTAAACGACCGCATTCAAGTAGTAGTGGCAACAATTGCCTTTGGCATGGGAATAGATAAAAGCAATGTGCGTTTTGTAATCCATTACAATCTGCCAAAGAGCATTGAATGCTTCTATCAGGAGATAGGTCGTGCAGGTCGAGATGGACTGCCAAGTGAAACTCTGCTATTCTATAATTTACAGGATATAATCACGCTCAGAAAGTTTGCAAATGAAAGCGGTCAGAGAGAAATAAACATCGAGAAACTGAAGCGTATGCAGGAATATGCCGAGGCACAGGTCTGCCGCAGACGTATCCTGTTGAACTATTTCGGCGAGACCAACGACAAGGATTGTCATAATTGCGATGTGTGCAGCGCACCTCCACAACATTTTGATGGGACTGTGATTGTACAAAAATCCTTGTCTGCCATTATGCGCACAAAGGAGCAGGTAGGGTTCACCATGACTGTGGATATTCTGCGAGGGGCATTGTCGGGCGAGATGGTAGATAAAGGTTATCAGACATTGAAAACCTTCGGCTGTGGACGCGACATTTCTGCACGCGACTGGCACGACTACCTCTTGCAAATGCTGCAGATGGGGTACATTGAGATAGCCTATAACGAAGACAGTCACTTGAAGGTTACGGAATTGGGCAAGGATGTTCTTTTCGGTAGGAAACAAGCAAGGTTAGCAACAATCATTCGTGAAGATTATCGCGTGAAGAAACATCGTGAGCGCAGGGTGGAAACAGTAGCATTTGATTTCAATATTGCCACTCCGAAGATAGAGGATACTGCTTTGTTTGAGCGATTGCGCCTATTGCGCAAGGAAATTGCAGACGAGAATCATTGCCCAGCTTACGTAGTGATGTCCGACAAGACCCTTCACGCACTTGCCACCGAAAAGCCAACAACATTAGAACAGTTTGGCAACACCTTTGGCATAGGCGAATACAAACGTGATACGTATGGTGAACGTTTTCTCATAACCATCAGGGAGTATATTTCCCTTTCAAATGACGATGCCGTACAAATATGACTATCGAAGAACATCCACTTAAGGTGGGTTGCTTATCTCGGCACATGATGGTTATAAGCTTTCAGAGAGGTATTATGAGATTTCTAAGAATGTTGGAATTATCGAGGACAACCGAAAAGATGTCCCGGTAAATGCCCCAGTAAATGATACGGTAAAATTATCACAACTTACTGAAAGACAGAAAAAGATTTATCATATCATAAAAAATGGCACGATAAATGATACTGTAAATGATACTGTAAATGCCAAAACATTATCAGAATCACTAAGTACTAGTATTATAACCATAAAGCGTGATATTGCAGCCATGCAATCTGCAGGATTTATAAAGCGTGTAGGAAGCGATAAGACAGGTCATTGGGAGGTGATCGATTAGAAAGAGCAAAGAATATGAAGTCAAAAGAAATAAAGAATCTGTTTAACCCCGAATCGTTTATTAGCGCACAACAGTCTAATGAACGATTTGGGTTAAATTATTAGGTTATGGACTTGAATGATAAAATCATCATATATCAGACAGAGGACGGGCAGACGCAAGTGGATGTCCGTGTAGAGAATGATATGATATGGCTGACTCGTCAGCAGATTGCCACTTTGTTTGGGCGAGACTATAAGACAATCAGCAAACATATCAATAATGCTCTTAAAGAGGAATTGGCAGGTTCTATGGTTGTCGCAAAATTTGCGAATACCACTCAACATGGTGTAATAGAAGGTAAAACACAGACTCATGAGATAGACTATTTCAACCTTGAAGTCATAACTTCAGTTGGCTATCGAGTCAAGAGCAAGCGAGGCTCATAGACAAAGGGCGAATAAAGAGTAAATAAAAAATATATTGTGACCTTAAATGCCTTTTGATTAGTTCTAAAATTGGAACAAATGTTTATGAACGACGAACAGAAATATATAGATTTTGAATCTTACGAACGTGTGGCTGACCAACATCAACAACTACAATATGGAATTATGCCGCACCTATGGTGACCTTTTTGGATCATTTGAACTATTTGAAGTTACTAATGACTCGTGTGAGTAGGCATAGGGCTATTATCTCGGTGAAGAGCGGGATGTCCTGAATGCCTGTTATGTCAATGATAAAAATGGCGATGCATGCTATAGCCTCATACTGATACCAGAGTTTTATGAGCTTAGAACTTAGAGCTGAGAGGTTAGAGCTATGGTTCGACAGGCTCACCAACCGAGGTGAGAGGTGAGGGGGAATGAAGAATAGTGCGAGGGGGCAGATTACGAGTATCTGCCAGTTCATGCAGATGGCTGGATGCTCGGAAAACAGTAGTACTGTGAGTACGCATCCTGCTAATCCCTGAAGCAGCATCAGTAATATGTCGAACAAAAAGAATGTCTTTTTCCTTCTGTACTCTATAAGGAAAATCACTACGCAGATAAGTGCAAGAATGGCTACGCATTGCAATGGTGTGAGCACAAATTCTTTTTTGTAAGGTGCTACACGCTCTTTGCTGTTGCCTTCGAAAATGATGTTGGTTGAAGCAACTAAGGGCTTAGAGGTTAGAGGTGAGAGGTGAGAGGTGAGAGGTGAGGGGTGAGGGTTATCGTTATCGTTATCGTTATCGTTATCGTTATCGTTGGTGGTTGCAACAACAGCTTTGTTTATATGGTCCATCATATTGAGAGGCAGGAATTGTTGTTCTTCCTCTGTCATCAGGTTGTCGGCTGGTTGTCCAAGAGCGAGGTCGTTGCCCAGTTGTGCCCAAGGATGATTTATGGAGTACTGATGCAAGGCTTTCCTCCAGCTACACTTTTCATGGGTAGAATCGGTGAACAGTATCTGGCATGAGTCCGAGTTGATGGCTGCAAAAATGATGTTGCGTGCTCTGGTAGTGCAGTTGTCGTAGAAATAATTATAGCGGTAGGTAGCATTTTCTGGTCGCCAATTTTCAAAAAGCAGAAATCGCAGCAGTTCTTTTTGTTCATCGGTCATATTGAGCACTTGTTCAACAACCCTTCTGCCTTGTTGGCGATACTCGTGCAGAAAATCCTGGAATTTATACACACCGAGTTCATAGTCGGTTTTTCCCATTGCAAAATTCCAAACGAAATGTTTTTGTCTGAAATTGAATACACCATAATTGAAAGCAAAGTCTTCGTTGTGTGTTTTGTTTTGGTAACGTATGGCAGTATGTCCGTACAGGCTATACACATTGTCGCCAGGATAGCAGGTGAGCAACGAAAATTCAATGTTGTCGTGAGCAGAGAGAGTGCAGGGGACGAAAACGAAGACGAAAACGAAAACGGAAGGCAATATTTTTTTCATGCCACAAAGGTAAGAAAAAGGTTAGAGGTTAGAGGTTATAGGTTAGAGGGTTTTTAATCGTTTTTATTAAAAAATCTTAATTATCAATTATCAATTGTCAATTATCAATTAAAAAACAAAGTTTTTTCTTACTTTTGTGGCATGAAACAGTTAGTATTTTTATTTGCGCTGATATTTTCAGCAAGTGTTAGTGCTCAGACAGCACGCGAAGATATTAAGGCAGACATTAACAAGTCTGGTAGTAATCATTGTATTTATCTTGGTCCGCAGAAGAAACTTTCTCCTGCACCAAAAGGAAAGACTCCGTTCTACATTACCCATTACGGACGTCATGGTTCCCGCTATCTATGTGGCAAGAATGAATACTCCTCTGTTGAGAATGTTTTGTTGAAAGCCGACAAAAATGGTAAACTTACGGCTAAAGGCAAAGACGTTCTGCGTCAGGTAGTGTATGTTAGTAATGAAGCTCGTAATCGTGCTGGTGAACTCACAGACTTAGGTGCTGCTCAGCACAAGGGAATTGCAAAGCGTATGTATGAGCGTTTCCCAGAGGTGTTTGCTGATTCAGCAAACATTGATGCCAAGAGTACAGTAGTAATCCGCTGTATTCTCTCTATGGAAAATGCCTTGCAACAGCTTCTTGTGATGAATCCGAAACTCAAAATCAGGCATGATGCAAGTGAACACGACATGTATTACATGAACTTTGGAAGAGACTGGATTGAGAGATATCGCGTAGCAAAGGCTACACGCGAACAACTTGCAACATGGATTAGTGAGCATTGTTCAGCAGACAGGCTTATGAAAGAGTTGTTCAATGATCAGGATTATGTTCGCGACAGTCTCAGGGCACAGATGTTATATTTCGACCTTTTCAAGGTGGCATCGATTGTTCAAGGATGTGAAAGTCGTCATCAGGTTGACTTGATGTCAATATTCACGGAAGATGAGGTATATTACAATTGGGAACGCAATAATATCTCATGGTTCATGAGTCACACAGGAAATGCTCAAAATCTCGGATTGCCTCCTTATGTCCAGCGCAACCTGCTGAGAAATATCATCCATCAAGCCGACAGTTGCATGATGATTGAAAAGCCAGGAGCTACTCTTCGCTACGGACATGAGACAGTGGTGTTGCCATTGACTTCGCTGCTCGAACTCAACAACAATTGTCTGCCAATCAGCGATGTAACAAAGGTTACTGAAAACTGGCAAAACTATAAGGTGTTCCCAATGGGAGCCAACGTGCAGTTCATCTTCTACCGCAAGGATATCAACGATAAGGATGTGCTTGTAAAAGTGCTGCTCAACGAAGACGAGGCAACAATGCCAATCGCTACCGACTGCGCTCCATATTATCATTGGAAAGATGTAAGAGAGTATTATCTCAATAAACTCGATACATTCGAGAAAAACATGTCTGAGCTTAAAGAACAGGCAAGTAAGGTGGATTGGTGAATCTGAATTTTTTCATAGCGAAAAGAATCTACAACGATGATGGCGAGAAGCGCAAGGCGTCGCTTCCCGCCATTAAAGTGGCTTCTGTGGGAGTAGCCATAGGATTGGCTGTGATGATTCTTACAGTCTGTATAGTACTTGGTTTCAAGCATACCATACAGAGAAAGATTTCCATGTTTGCCGGTGATGTACTGGTGGAAAATTTCCAAAGTTTTCAGACAGGACTGAATTATCCGTTCAGCCTTTCCGACACACTGGTGAAAGCCATTCATTCCGTGCCGCACGTTGAGAGTATAGAACCTTACGCATCCGTGCGGGGAATACTCAAGACGGATGAAGATTTCAAGGGCATGGAATTTCGTAGCATTGACAAACCACTGAAAGCCAACTCAATCATTATTTCGCAGACTGTGGCAGATGAAATGAATCTGAAGGTTGGCGACCGAGTGTTTGCCTATTTCATAGATCAGAGTCTGCGCACACGACGTTTTATGGTTGATAGTATCTATGCGACCAATATGTCGTTGTACGACAAGTCGCTATGCTTCGCAAACATTCAAACTGTGCGTAAACTCAACCAATGGGATAGCACTCAGGTGTCGGGCATTCACATTATGGTTGATGACAGGAACTATATCGACAATGTTGCTTCTGAGGTGCATGCGAAGATAAAAAACAAAAGTGAAGTCCAGTATGCAACGCGCACTGTTCAGGAAATGTACCCTGGATTGTTTGCATGGCTTGAACTTTTAGACATCAATGTGTGGATAATACTTGCCCTTATGATTTGTGTGGCAGGTTTTTCCATGATTTCAGGCTTACTGATTATCATTCTTGAGCGGACGCAGATGATAGGACTGCTCAAAGCTTTGGGTTCACGCAACAGAAATGTGCGCCATACATTTCTATGGTTTGCCGTTTTTATTATCGGCAAGGGCATGCTTTGGGGTAATGTTATTGGCTTTGGAATAGCACTCTTGCAGAAATATACAGGAATAGTAAAACTCGATGCCGCAAGTTACTATGTAGATACTGTGCCGATTGAGATTAACGCGCCATTGCTCGTGGTTCTCAATATAGCAACATTAGTGATAAGCGTGCTGGTGCTAATAGTGCCAAGTCATCTTATCAGTCATGTGTCTCCATCCCAATCCATGCGATATGAATAGGAGATTGGGAGGTTATTCCAACATGCTGTTGTCTTTGGCAATGGTTATGCTTTTGTCTTTGCCAAGCAGCACAGAGAAAAGTATATACTCATCTGTCTGTGGATAAGCCACACTGGCAACGAATTTCATACGTCCATTTTCATCAGTCTTGTCAAAGACCAGTCCCTCCATGATGCCTTTAGTCATAAAAGACTCTGGCATATATTGTTCAAATGAAGCTTTCTGGAATGTGCGGGAAAAGAATGTGGAACCATCGTCGCACTTTATTTCAAGTTCTATCTTATTATCGTAGAATTTCTGTCCATTTTCATTTTTAACGACAGGCAAATCCTTGTCAACATATTTTTTTATATGGTAACTGTAACTGTGGCCATGCCATTCTATTATGTCATCGGTGTTATAACCATCTAATGAAATAATATCAACCTTTTTCTCAGTCTGAGGTTCATCTTTTACGATAATGTATTTTGGTTGCTGTTCTTTTTGCTGACAGCCGACAAGCATGCAAGATGCTAAAAACAAAACAATATTCTTCATAAATCATAAATTTCAACTTTCGCATGTGCTCAAGTTTTAGGTTTTGAGGTTATTAGGTTGTTAGGTTTTTGAGGTTTAGTTACCTTTGACTTAATGAGGGTAATCTCAACCTTATAACCTTAAGACCTTAAAATCTTATAACCTATCAAGTT
>JAZLEX010000187.1:0-2798 GCA_045615485.1 Prevotella sp. | reverse complement strand
ATCTATGTTGCTGTTACCGTGGGCAGCGAGAACTATCTCAATCTCGGTGACAATATTGTGAAGGAAGGTCTGGCAAGCCGCATCACTCCTTTCACGACAAATATCAATGGTCAGCCTGTTGGAGGCATGAAGACTGTAGATGTTGAAAGGATGTACGACAACCTGATGCACAAGTATAAGTTTGGTGGACTGGAAAAACCTGGACTCTATCTTGATGAGACAAATATGCGCATGTGCTGGACTCACCGTCGTCTGTATGTGGAACTTGCGTCAAACCTGCTGAACCAGGGACAGAACCAGAAGGCTGCCGAAGTGCTGAAGTATCTCGATAAGCATATTCCTGAATATAATGTACCAATCAGTTACCACAGTGGTTCTTTGGACGAAGCTACTGTCTATGCTGGATTAGGTATGAAAAAGGAATGTAAGCATATTGCAGAAGCTATAACAAAACTCTGTCGTCAGTATTTGACATGGTATCTGAGTCTGGGTCAGAAGGACTTTCTTGGCAGTCAGCGCGAGTGCATGATGTACTTGTATATTATGCATTCATGTGCAAGTGTTGTGGAAAAGGTTGATGCTGCTTATGCAGAAAAGATAAATATGGAACTTGCACAATTCACGGATGTCTATCAGAGTCGTGGAGGTTCGATGCAGTAATGTTTATTGAGCAACCAGACAGATGGCTCAGGTGGCTGACTCCAAATGCTGTTTGGAGGATGGACCAAAATGAAAAGGCAGTTTATCTGACCTTTGATGATGGTCCTATTCCTCAAGCCACCCCATTTATTCTCGACACATTAGAGAGGTTTGGCATAAAAGCCACATTCTTCATGGTGGGCGACAATGTGAGGAAGTATCCCGAATTGTTTGAACGCATTGTGAAATCAGGGCATCAGATTGGTAATCATACGTTTAACCATTGGAGCGGATATAAGCACGATTTGTATCAATACACAGCCAATATTGAAAAGGCGAATGAACTGATACATTCCCATCTGTTCCGTCCACCATACGGATGGATGACGGCAGAACAGCAACTTTGGGTTGCTAAGCATAATTTCAAGATTGTGATGTGGGACTTGGTGACACGTGACTATAGTAAGCGCGTGGTTGCTGCGGATATTCTCCAAAACATTAAGAAATATTCGCGCAATGGCAGTATTATAACATTCCATGACTCCAAGCGCAGCATAGAAAAGTTGCGTGCTGTGTTACCAGAATGTTTAGAGTGGTTGCAAAGTCAAGGTTATGAGTTTAAGACTATCGATTGAAAGTATAAAAGCCGAGGCATTAAACCTCGGCTTTTCTGCATGTGGAGTGGCAGAAGCGGCACCTGTGGAAAAAGATGCTGCTGATAGGTTTGTGAAGCAACTGAAATCTGGTGGGTTTGCAGACATGGAGTATATGAAGCGGAATGTTGACAAGCGGCTGAACCCTTTATTGCTTATGCCTGGCGCAAAGATAATGATTTGTGTTGCGCTCAATTACGCACCTTCTGTCTGCATAGCCCCAAATGAATATCAGATAGCAGCTTATGCATACGGGAAAGACTATCATGATGTGGTCAAGACTAAACTCCATCAGCTTGCAGCAAGACTGAATTTGCAGAATTATCGTGCGTTTTGCGATACTGCACCTATTATGGAACGTTATTGGGCTTGGAAAGCTGGAATAGGTGTTATCTGCCGTAATCATCAACTTGCAGTTTATGGAGTAGGACAGCAATGCTTTTTAGGAGAAATAATGTGTGATGCAGATATTTCGTACCAAAACGAAAATTGTGAATTGTTTGAGTCAGTGTCAGAGTCAGAGTCAGAATGCCATGCTTGTCAGAATGCTTGTCCTACAAAGGCATTGATGCCTGATGGTAGTTTTGATGCACGCAAATGTCTTTCCTATCAGACAATAGAAAATAGGGGAGAGATACCACCAGAAATAGCCAGCAAACTCGGAAATTCCATTTACGGTTGTGACCGTTGCCTGAAGGTATGCCCTTATAACAAAGGTATGGAGTCAACAACTGAAAATCAGTTCAACATTTCGGAAGAACTATTGCAAATGAAAAAATCGGATTGGCATAATCTTACCGAAGAACAATTCCGAAGGTTGTTTAAAGGGAGTGCTGTGAAACGGGCAAAATATTCAGGGCTTATGCGCAATATCAAGGCTCAAAGTAACGAACAGTTCTGAACAGTTCTGAACGGTTCTGAACGGTTCTGAACTGTTCTGAGTCAGTGTCAGAGTCAGAGTCAGTGTCAGAGTCAGTGTCAGAGTTAGTGTCATAGTCAGAGTTAGTATCAATTTCCTGTTCGATAACGGTCTTCATCCTTATCACCAAGCATGCTTAAATAACTATTGTACCGACTTTGGGCTATTAGGTGCTCATCGAGAGCTTTTAGTACTGCACAGCCTGGTTCATGTGTGTGGGTGCAGTTGCTGAAACGACAATGTTGTGAAAATTCAAAGATTTCCTTAAAATAACTGGTCAATTCTTCCTTTTCAATATCAAAAGTGCCAAAACCTTTTATGCCAGGAGTGTCAATGATGTAAGTGCCTTTGACACAATCATCGTTGCTGATTTGTATCATTTCGCTGAAAGTTGTTGTATGCATTCCCGCATCATGTGCTTCACTTAGGGCAGCGGTTTTCAATGTTCTGTCTTCAACAAAATGATTTAATATGCTGCTTTTTCCCACACCACTATGACCGCTGAACACACTGATACATCCATTTAGGTATTGTTTTATTTCAGCAATACCTTTTCCAGTGATAGCCGATACGGATATGCATTGGTA
>JAZLEX010000186.1:0-4839 GCA_045615485.1 Prevotella sp. | reverse complement strand
CGTTCCGAGGCTCTCGCATTGCCCAATCTTGTTGAACGGACAACGTTAGAGCCCACGCCGATATGATTTTATGAACTAACGGCTTTACTAAAAGCATACCATTAGTCATGATAAATCACACCCGGGTCATCTACCGTTGCTTTGTTCGAGACAAGATTTTGAAACTTGCGAGATTTCAGAACGTCTGGAACGAAGCGTCAAGTAAACGCCTTCTTATTATGTCATCGTCCTTTGTGCCCACCCATCCACCTCTGACGAAGGGTAGCCTTGCCTGAGGCTCGGCGTGTGCTGAGGACGAGGCAATTGTCAATTATCAGCAGTGGAAATTAATCCAAATTTGACAAAAGACTAACTCACCGCTTGCAAAGTTACATTATTTTTTGTAAAATAAAAGAAAAAAGTAAAAAAAAAATCAAAGAAATGAAATATGGAAACAAAATATACTTTATTTCTCATTATCAACAACAATTCGATTATGCAAATCTACACAACAGCCCATTAAAGTTGGCGAACACCAGGGCGAGGAGATGTTTGTCATGAAGGTGGAACACTACAACACGATGGATGCAGAGAAAATCATCAACTATGCAGCCGAGACGTACTGCATACCCCGCGGTATGCTCCGTGCATAATGGGAGGCTATCGGACGATTCTTGAGAAACAGGGAGTTACATGACAGATACTTGCAATGCAAGTTACATCTATCAGTCAATTGCACATGCGAAGCAACTGCAAAAGACCTCATAACCTTATAACCTTATAACCTTATAACCTTATAACCTCAAAACCTTATAACCTCAAAACCTTATAACCTTATAACCTTATAACCTCAAACTACACCTTATTAATATTGCGCGCGCGCGTACATGCGTGCGTACAAAGTATAAGTTCTTTGCCCCCTAAAAGTTTCAAAATCGAACATTTTTTTATACAAACAAGTAAGTTTTTTTGTAAATTATGCCTATAACTCTTGTAAAGATATTCACAATATAGTTTGAGTTTTCATTTTATTTTGTAATTTTGCAAACAATAATAATAAAATAACGGCATACTACACTATGACAGTAACAGAAGATAGGAAATTCACAAAGAATTTTGTTTACAATCTACTGGAGGGAGTAAAAGGCAAGACTTTAGGAGAAGTGGACAAGTCAAAACAATTTGCTCGCACAAATGAAAATATAAAAATAACTGGTATTGCAGGAGATGTAATAGAACAATCTGTGTTTGGATATAAACGTGACAGTAAGCAAGAATGTGATATAGAAATCGATGGCGTACTCACTGAATTGAAGACTACAGGTGTTCGCATACGCAAATCAGATATAAAAAAGGCGAGAAATTTAACTGGTGCTGCTTACAATGTATTACTTAGTGCAAAAGAAGGTATCAGTATCACTGGAGTTACCTTTGAACCAGACATACAGCGGGATTTCCTTACTTCTCATTTTTGGGAGAAATCAGAAAATCTACTTATTGTTTTTTATGAATACAAGTCATACGATGTTGTGCCAGCATCAGAATATGCAAACTTCCCAATAGTTGACTATTGTTACAATCATTTTTCAGAAGAAGAAAGAGAGAAACTACAAAACGATTGGGAAATTGTTCGCAATTATCTTCAGACTATTTATGCAAAATACGATACTCAAGAAGAACGGAATGAAAACCTTCAAGGCTTTACTCACGTTCTGCGCCCCCACCTTCTACTAATAGAATTAGTTCCTGGTTTCAAAAAAACTGCAACAGGTGCATTTCAGAAACCTCGCTATCGACTAAAACAAACATTTGTTGACTACATTGTTAAAGGACATTTTGATAATAGCCGTGTAGCAACTGAGATAAAATTGCAAGAATCATTTTCAAGTTTCTCTCAATTAGATGCTCGATGTCATTCTATTGCAACAAAGTATAAAGGCAAGACTTTTCTCCAACTGAAACGATTACTCTCCATTGACACTGAGATTTCAACAAAGGACTTTGGTGCAAAGTGCATCTTGAAAATGTTTGATGCTAATTGCAATCGACTCAACCTGATTTCCGATTTCACTAAAGTCGGTATCATTGCCAAAACAATTACCATCACAACCTCAGGCGGAAGAACCGAGGATATGAAACTGAATCACATAGACTTTGAGGAATGGACTGACAGAAATCTTGACTTTGAAGATTCTGAAATATACAACTATTTCTGCGAACATAGTTTCCTTTGCCCTATTTTCTGTGAGCATGACGAGACAGACTCTTCAAAAACTACTTTTGAGGGATTTAAGCGTTTTGCCTTTGATGATAGTTTCATTGAAAGCGAGGTCAAACGAACATGGAAAGATTCACGTGACATGATTTATCACAATAGATTAGTATGGGAGTATCAATACGATGAGCATGGGAATAAACGAAAAAATAAAAATGGGTCGTATATGGGAGCACCAAATCTCCCAAAGAGTTCTGAATATATTGTATTTTTCCGAGGTGGTGCAAACATCTCTGATGATACAACAAGAACGGAAATAGTAAATGGAATAAAGATATTACCACAATTCTTCTGGCTGAAAGGTTCATACATCGCAAACAAACTTCAAACTTTATCCTATCTGTAATCATTATGGCAACAAGCAAACATCAAATAAGAGTTGTAGAATTATTCGCTGGAGTTGGTGGATTTCGCATTGGCTTGGAGGGTGCATCTGATGCCTATCAAACCATTTGGAATAACCAATGGGAACCATCTACTATACATCAAGATGCATCATTGGTGTATAGAGCACGTTTCGGAACAAAAGGGCACTCAAATACTGACATCAATCTTGTTCCTACCTCCAGTATTCCAGACCACGACTTATTGGTCGGTGGTTTTCCGTGCCAAGACTATTCGGTTGCATCTACATTAAGTCACTCTGGTGGTATTGACGGCAAAAAGGGCGTACTCTGGTGGCAGATTTACCGTATATTGAATGAAAAGAATGACAATCGTCCTGACTATATATTCTTTGAGAATGTTGACCGTTTGCTTGGTTCTCCAGCAAAACAACGTGGGCGTGACTTTGCTATTATACTTGCATCTCTTTCTGACCTTGGATATACTGTCGAATGGAGAGTGATAAACGCCGCTGATTATGGAATGCCACAGCGCAGAAGAAGAACATACATTGTTGGGTATCGCGATACTTCTACTATATATCACAAGATTGAAACATTAAAGGATTGGACACTCTACGATGGTGTTATGGCAAAGGCTTTCCCATTCAAAAACAAGGGAAATGACTGCTTTGAATTTGACATTGATGGTTCTATCCAAGATGTGTCTGACAGTTTTAACAAGAGCGAGAATGGTAATTCACCAAGCCCATTTGGCGATGCAGGAATTATGCAAAACCGACATGTTCTTTCTGTTAACACATGTGCTGTGTATGATGGACCTCGTATGACTCTTGGCGGAAACATTATCGACGAAGATTTTATTCCAGAAGATTACTTTATAACAAAAGAGGAACTACCTAAATGGGAATATGAGAAAGGTGCCAAGAAGATTGAACGTGTCTCAAAAGATGGCTACAAATATACATTCTCTGAAGGAGGTATGGCATTTCCAGATAGCATAGACTTACCATCCAGAACTATTATAACTGGTGAAGGTGGTCCTTCTGCTTCTCGTTTCAAGCACGTTGTACTTACTCCATCTGGCAGATATCGAAGACTAATTCCTATTGAATTGGAACGTCTTAATATGTTTCCTGACAACCATACCTACCATCCTGAAGTTACTGATGGACGCAGAGCATTCCTTATGGGCAATGCTTTAGTATGCGGAGTCGTACAGGCTATTGGGCAATCGCTATACCGTTTCATCTATGAAGAAGAGCCTGTTTCTTCTTGTCCTATTGATATGAAACGTGACAAACAGCCCAAATTGCAACTTGGACTATTCGGAGATGAAACCCAAAATCTTGTTTACAATAAGCCAAAGAAAGACTATACTCTTGACTACACCAAGCATCTACTCATAGGTTTCGTCAAAGATGATAATACTGATTATTTCCTTGATGGTGGGACTTCTAAAATTTACTATACAGGTAAAGCAAAATCTTTTCCTTCTACTGTAGCACTAAACAAACTCTACTACTTTATGCCATATATCAAAGGAAAGGGAATACGCGACATTTATCTTATTCGAATAGCACGCATTGGCAACAAAGCAGAAATACATCCTGACAGCAAAGACAAAGACCCACGACTTGTTTTTGATTTAGAATACCTCGAAAGTCTCCCAAATTATATGCATATAAAGTTAAATATCTTCCGTACATATCGTGATACAGTACTTGGACGCGTAATGGAAAAGCTATAGCAATAAGAGATGCCTCCATGCCTTCTTTTCATGGACGATGGGTCGTGGCTTTTGGGGTGTGCGGTGAAGTTGTGGAGGACGAGGCTTTTCGTTGACAGAAAACTGTAGCAGTTTTGGATTGGAAACTGTAGCAGTTTTGAGTTGAAAACTGTAGCAGTTTTGGACGGAGTATAAAGGTCGTCGTTGATAAGCCCAACGTTCGACTGGTTTGATCAATAAGAAAGCCACCGACAATGTGAATGTATCATTTTCGGCACAAGTGAAAAAATCCGTGTGAAAAACAAAAACATCAAAAACCCCTTGAAGAGTATGGGTGCTTTCAGCACCTGATGCTATGAGCGTGATAACTCCCCGATAAGCAAGCTTCTCGATAAGTTATCCCACTCATACCATCACCTTCTTCGAAGACTGTCATACTCTTCAAGGCGATAAACCAAAATTCATCGGCTTGCCGCTTGCACAAAGCGCAGCGACTGCAAGAAACATCCTTC
>JAZLEX010000185.1:0-3969 GCA_045615485.1 Prevotella sp. | reverse complement strand
GACTATCTGCTCCCCGATGTTGAACTGCCGGAAGAAAAGCCCATCGGCATATGGGGTACGCGGCACTATCACCATCTGAGAAAAGCAAACCGTATTCTTTTCAGCCAGTTGACGATCAGCGGGAAGATGAATGACTACCTTGCTGATATTGACAAACAAGCAGAAGAAATGTGTTCTCAGTTGGTAAAACAGCTTGCCGAGCAGGATGGTATTAAGGAAGCACTCAAATGCGCTGATCAAATGGAATGGGTACGCCAAATGAACGCCGTGCGAGCGCAGGCAACCGAAATCGTAAACAATGAACTGATTTATAACTGACGGAGGAAAAGATTATTGTGGTTTCACTCCTTCACATAAAAAATAAGTGGATCTGAAGTTCAGATCCACTTGTCGACGATATAAGTATAGCTTACTTGTTATCGGCAAACAATCGCCTTTTTATAGGCAGAGAATAGGCACATCCCGGCAAATAGTGAGAATCCTAAATTATTCTTATTTGCTTTCTCGAAATATATGCACGAAATACATCCGTTAATTTAAAATGTTCTCAACGGTTTTATCGAAAATAGCACCATCTGCTGCTGGATCGGTATAGAAGACAGAACCCTCATAAACCAATTTGCCGGTATTGAAATCAAAATAGTAGTTTTCGGTTGTTTTTACGACATTATAGTCATCAACTGTTTCAAGCTGAAAACTATTTTTATGCGCGTTTGCTAATGCAATTAACTTTGATTCCGAAGCAGACAAGGTTAATTCTCCGCGCAATCCTTTGGAAACAACGTCATTTGCTAATACTTCAACTACACAGTTATTCTCAATGATTGCTACAAAAGCTTTGTTACTGTGAATGTAATCACCTATATAATATGAGAATGTAATCATTCCATTTCCGTCCTGAGGAGCGAACATATTTACCGTCATTTTATATTTACTTGTTTCAAATGTCGCATCAAGTTTCCTAATGTTTGTAATGATCTCTGATATCATTCGGGAACTTTCAATGACTGGAGCATTCTCTACATTACATATTCCTGCACAAGAAATAGAGGTGTTCTCTTTGAAAAATTCATTGAAATTGTTTTTTGAGGATGAAGTAACTGTATTGCTTGATGAACCGTATATTTTAGCATACGTACCCAAGTCTGACGAAGAATAAAAGCTGTTAGCATATGTTATGGCTCTTGATATCGTATACCCATTTGCAAGTGCATCGTTGTATTTTTTCAGCCAACCTTCTCCTGCAGATGTTCTTGAATGGATAGAATCAGTGAAGCCAAGTGCCGACGTTGCACCTTTGTTTACCGCTTTCCACGTAATGTTTGTATTACCATTACTTGCAGTGCTGCATCCTACAAAGCTAATATGATCACATGTGCTCATATTTGTCGACTCTAATCCAACATATTTATATCCCGAATCAGAGGTATAGTCATCAGTGCCGATGTAGACTCCTGTTGCATAAACGCCATTGTTGTTGTTATGATTATGTACAAGACAATTATAGTTTGCGTGTCCATTTAAGAACACCACATCACTTGCTATTCTTCTCGTTCCGTTTGGATTATTACCACGCATATAAGCGTAATCGGGTGCGTAATTCTTATACGAAGTAAACCCGCTCATCATTCCATAGCAAGTGGCTGCATAATCTACGTTCCCGGTAAAGTTTCCTTCGAGTCCTCCCAAAAGCCACGCCCAACTTCCGTGGTTACAGCCCACAGAATATGCGTATTTTGTTGTAGATGTTGATGCAAATGCGGAGACAGATACAGTAGAAATTAGCAATACCATCGATAGGAGAACGCAGGCTACTTTTGTGATTTTAGATATTTTCAAATGCTTCATTTGTTGTTTCCTTTCCTTACTGTAGTAATTCATTTAATTCATTCGGTAACTCAAAATATGAATTTGCGACATATGCAAAGCCAATGGATTGATAGTAACCAAACACCAGTTTTCCGGTGTTTTCGCCACAAACAACAATTTCTTTCCAGTCATCAGCTAATTTATTCCCGATTTTCACTTGCTCTTCTTCGCTTTTTCCGTCAAAGAATCGATGCTGAAATTCGTTGTAACTTAAAGTTTCGGTGGTTTTAAAAAGATTAACAACCTTTGCCGCTGATTCTGCCGGCAGTTTACGTATATCCACATACACATCAAGTTGTTCTCCTGTCAATCCATAGATTTCATATAGCTTGTTGACTGTAAGTGGTGTACTACTCCCTCCAAATACCATATAGTTATAATCAGAATCAAACTTCCCTACAAGCAACCAGGTTCCACAGGTCGCGGTACATTCATAGACCGTTCCTTTGGTCGTGTCTTCCTGCATAACGCAATTACCTATTTCATCACCGAGTAGACTATTGTCGATTGTTAGGGGCAAATTGTATTTTTTATTTGCCCATTCACCGTCAATCACGGAATAAATATATCCGTTATAATCACATGCAGGGAATTCTTTGTACTCCGTGTCGTGAGTTCTCTGAGAAACTAACTGCCCAGCTAAAGGAATTAGACACACAACAATAGCAAGGCAGGCCACAACAGGCAAGATTCGTTTCACCACAACATTCCTTTTTGCCGATTTAAAATAAACAAACTTTTCAATGTATTTATCATTGATGCTGCCAATAGCGTCCATCAGTTTGACACTATTCAAAGTTAACACCTCTCTCAATCAAATATTTCATCAAATCGTTTTTGATCCGTGCAATACGTGTTCTTATCGCACCTTCTTTGAACCCGGTTAATGTCGATAAATCGGCATATGAGTCCATGAACCAGTATCTTCGTACGAACAGCATTTGATTAGTCTCGTTCAATGATTCCAAAAAGTCATTTATGTAACCCGATAATTCAGATGCACTGACATTATCTTCTGTGCACGCAGAATCGGAAACACAGTCTTCCAATTCTTCCAGGCATAAATCATAATTACTGTTGCGTTTTTTCATGGAATTGTATTTATACCTGTTAATCGAAATATTTCTGACAATTTTACATAGAAAAGCAATAAGAGGATTAGGCTTTTCCGGTGGAATAGCGTTCCATACCGCCAAGTAAGAGTCGTTAACACATTCTTCGGCGTCTTGTTTGTTATTAAGCACATTCATAGAAACTTTCATACATACTGGCTCATATTTATTTGACAACTCAATGATTGCTTTTTCCGAGCGCTCAAAGAACAAGTCAATTATCTTGTTGTCTTCCATTCATTGATCACCTCCTATTTTTCCTCTCACTTATATACTAAAGAAACATCAGCGTTTGTTACATGATTTGAGATTTTTTTGCAAATAAGCGAGCAAAACTATGTAATTTTTTGGCTTAAACACGCAAGTGTGTCGTGGTATCGCTTGTTATTCTTGAGCAATACTAATTGGCATTTTTATCTTATACATACTCACGCCATTGTTGTTGAGCCGGCGTTCTATGAACTCTCCCGGCAGCAATGCAAGCTGTGTCTTGCTGAACTTCATATTCCCGAAATAAGCGTCGAAATTGACTTGCGGCAGGATCACCCATTCGGATTCGTCGGTTTTGTTTGCAAGGTAGTATTCAAGCAGCGTGTACGCAACCTTTTTCGGTACAACGCTTCCGATGATCTCATCCGTCCACGCCTTTTGCTCGGCGGTCAGTTCGTACTTTTCGGTGTGTAAAGGTCCCTGCTCCAACGCATCGGCGATGCAGTCATCAAAACGGAGGAAGAATTCGCCCTCCGTCGTTTTGCAGAAGATCGGAACAAGATAATGAATGACCTTATCCTGCCACATAGCATCAAAGCCGTCGATTTTCTCAGCCAGTGTCAGTGATGTTTTTCGCACGGTTTTGGCGTTTTCACGGATAAACTCTGCGGCATTGTGGATATGCCGTGCGTACCACCCGTAGCCGTCCTCACCGACCAGATCGGGAAAACGGGCGTGCAGTTCTCTGAAATCACTTGTGTATTGCCACTCTTCACGG
>JAZLEX010000184.1:0-7268 GCA_045615485.1 Prevotella sp. | reverse complement strand
AGCTTCTGCCTCGCGAATGGCCTTTAATGTCTGGTTGTTGTCAGCACCCATAGCAATCTGAGCCACATAGACATAACCATAGGTAGTGGCAATCATGCCGAGGTCTTTCTTGCGGATGCGCTTGCCTTGTGCTGCAAATTGGGCGATAGCACCAAGTGGAGTGGCCTTTGACGACTGACCACCAGTGTTGGAATAAACCTCTGTGTCGAGTACCAAGATGTTTACATCCTCGCCAGATGCTATCACATGGTCAAGACCACCGTAACCGATATCGTAAGAAGCACCGTCGCCACCGATAATCCAGTTAGAGCGCTTAACGAGATAGTGCTCTAAGGTCTGCAGTTCCTTGCAATGAGGGCAACCAGCCTTAACACCTTCAGCAATCAGCGGACGGAGTTTTGCAGCAGCAGCCTTAGATGCATCAGCATCGTTCATAGCAGCCTTCCATTCTTCGCCAGCCTCAATCAGACCCTGAGGAGCCTTCGGACATTCCTTGGCAGCATCAAGGACTGTGCAGATGCGTTCTTTCATCTTCTTGCAGCCGAGAGCCATACCAAGACCAAATTCGCAGAAGTCTTCAAACAATGAGTTGTTGAATACAGGACCCTGACCTTTCTCGTTCTTGCAATATGGAGTAGAAGGAACGGCTGCTGAATAGATAGAAGAGCAACCAGTTGCATTGGCAATCATCTGACGGTCGCCAAAGAGTTGTGCAATGAGTTTTACGTATGGAGTTTCACCGCAACCTGAGCAAGCGCCATTGAATTCAAACAATGGAGTTGCAAACTGCGAGTTCTTCGGACTTTGCTTAATGTCGATAAGGTCTTGCTTTGTATGTACTTTCTTAACAAGGTAGTCCCAGTTTCTATCGTCTTCTGATGCTCCCTTGAATGGCACCATCTGGAGAGCTTTTCCTGTCTTAGGATTGCCAGGACAAACATCAACGCAGTTGCCGCATGCCAGACAGTCGAGTGCTGAAATGCCAATGGTGAAGTGCATGCCTTTCATTGCTGCAGGGGCTTTCATTTCTAAAGAGGTACCATTGAAGTCCTTGACTTCCTCTTCGTCGAGAACAAACGGACGAATGCAAGCATGAGGACAAACGTATGCACACTTGTTGCACTGGATACAGTTTTCAGCAGTCCATACAGGAACGAATGCTCCAACACCGCGTTTTTCGTAGGCAGCAGTACCAACCATCCAGGAACCGTCTGTTGTGCCATTGTTCACAAAGTCGGATACTTTCAGCAAGTCGCCATTCTGTGCATTCATCGGACGAACAAGTTCCTTAACGAATTTAGGATCATCGTTCTGCTTTTCAGAATCGTCTGGCAGAGAAGCCCAAGCCTTGTCAACTGGCAGTTCCTTGAACTCGCCGCCACGGTCAACAGCTGCATAGTTCTTATTTACTACATCTTCACCCTTGTTGCCGTATGACTTGACGATGAATTTCTTCATCTGCTCAACAGCAAGTTCTACAGGAATAACACCTGTGATGCGGAAGAATGCACTTTGGAGAATAGTGTTTGTACGATTACCGAGACCTATTTCCTGAGCAATCTTAGTTGCATTGATGTAATAGACGGTTATGTTCTTCTGTGCAAACACACGCTTCACTTTGTTAGGAATGAATGCTGCCAGTTCGTCGCCTTCATAAATAGTGTTCAAAAGAAATGTTCCGTTTTCCTGAATACCGCGTGTAACATCATACATGTTCAGATAAGCCTGAACGTGGCATGCTACGAAATTAGGAGTGTTTACAAGATATGTAGAGCGGATAGGAGTGTCGCCGAAACGTAGGTGTGAGCAGGTGAAACCGCCACTCTTCTTTGAATCGTAAGAGAAGTATGCCTGACAGTATTTGTCGGTGTTGTCACCGATAATTTTTACACTATTCTTATTGGCACCAACAGTACCGTCGGCACCGAGTCCATAGAACTTAGCCTCAAACATGCCTTTGCCGCCGAGTGCCATTTCTTCAACAGGAGGAAGAGAGGTGAATGTAACATCGTCAACAATACCAACTGTGAAGTGATTTTTAGGTGCAGGCAGTTCCAGATTATCAAAAACACCGATAATCTGAGCAGGAGTAGTATCGTGAGAACCAAGACCATAGCGTCCGCCAACGATGAGTGGACGATTCTCGGCATCATAGAAAGCATTCTTGACATCAAGATAAAGAGGTTCGCCATCAGCACCAGGTTCTTTTGTGCGGTCGAGAACTGCAATTCTCTTGACAGTTTCAGGAACGGCTGCGAGAAGATGTTTTACGGAGAATGGGCGGAACAGGTGAACGCTAATCATACCCACCTTTCTGCCATTGGCAACCATGTAGTCGATAGCCTCGCGGGCAGCTTCTGTTGCAGAACCCATGAGGATGATAATCTTGTCGGCATCCTTTGCCCCATAATATGTAAACAAGTGGTATTCACGTCCGCAGATATCTGAAATCTTGCCCATCAGTTCTTCTACAGCATCAGGCACAGCATCATAATACTTGTTGCTTGCCTCACGGTGAGTGAAGAATGTTTCAGGGTTTTCGTTAGTACCGCGAGTGACAGGACGCTCTGGAGTAAGAGCACGGTCACGGAAACGCTTCACGTCGGCATCGTCAACGAGTGGAAGAATGTCTTCATTGTCGAGACGTTCTATTTTGTGGTACTCATGTGAAGTGCGGAAACCGTCAAAGAAATTTATGAATGGCACAGAGCATTTCAATGCTGCAAGGTGAGCAACTGCTGTCAGGTCCATAACTTCCTGAACACTACCTTCGCAAAGCATGGCAAAACCAGTCTGGCGGCATGCCATAACATCCTGATGGTCGCCGAAGATGTTGAGCGAATGAGATGCTAATGAACGTGCCGACACGTCGAATACACAAGGCAGCAGTTCACCAGCAATTTTGTACATATTTGGAATCATCAGCAGCAAACCTTGAGATGCTGTGAAAGTTGTGGTTAGTGCACCAGCCTGCAATGAACCATGTACAGCACCAGCCGCACCTGCTTCTGATTGCATTTCCTGAACAGATACAGACTGTCCCCAAAGATTCTTACGGCCTTTAGCCGACCACTCGTCAACGTGCTCAGCCATAGGAGATGATGGTGTAATAGGATAAATGGCAGCAACTTCGCTGAACATATAGCTGATATGAGCTGCAGCCTCATTGCCATCGCATGTGATAAATTTCTTTTCTTTAGCCATTTTTTTACGTTTTAGTTTGTGATTTATATTTTATATAATGAAATTTTTATACCTTTTATTGTTTGAACGCGCAAAAATAATATTTTTTTTTGAAAAAATATAACAATGTATAAATTTTTTTATTATTTTTGCATTTGATTTATGAAAATTTGTCTGTTTAACCCTTGGCACGACATGGCACTTGCCTATGGCAAAAAGCCGTTTACACCACCTGCTGTTGCTGTTAAAATGTCACAGCAACTCTTTGATTTGGCTGAATTATGGATTGATGAAGAAGGGGAATACCTTCTATGGGGATGGGACTATTACACTAAAAAAATGCTTCTTAAAGCAGGTTGCGATAAAAACTTGATGCCGACAGATGAGGAATTGGAAACGCTGCGTATTTTGTCGAATAGAAAAACTTTTGTACCTTTGCTGCGAAATTTGCGCGAAATTCCAAATACTGTTGGTAAAAGCATGTATGTGGATGACTTTGATGCGTTGACAGAACTAATGCCGAAACAAAAACATGCAGTCGTGCTGAAAGCACCTTGGAGCAGTTCTGGACGAGGGGTGCGGATTGTTAATCCCGCTGCTTGGAAGAGCGATTCTTCTTATTCCTTTTGGGCAAAAAGAATCATTGATGTTCAAGGCGGCATAATGTTGGAGGCTTATTATAAAAAGGTGAAGGATTTCGCCATGGAGTTTTCCTATGGTTTCCATTCTGGCGAATCTAAGATTGAATATCTCGGATTGTCGCTGTTTCGTAATAGTAATGGCGGTAATGCATACGAAGGAAATATTGTTGCCAGCGAGGAGCGTAAGATGCAGTTGCTTGAAAACTACGTTGCCAGGCAGCAGATAGAAGAGATAAAAGAAAAGATTATTCCGATGCTTGCCAACACTCTTTCATCGTTGCACATTTCCACTCCTCTCGGTGTGGATATGATGATTGTTGAAACAAGAAAAGGCTATAGGATTCATCCATGTGTGGAGGTGAACCTTCGGCGGACAATGGGTTATCTTGCCATAAAATTATTTGAGAAAAATGTAGTAATAAATAATTTAAAATGTCAAATAAATAATGAAACAGATTTTATTGGTTATTTCAATGTTGATGTCCATCGTGGCAAATGGACAGTATGTAAGTCAGGTCTGGAATCCGGACAATGGTAATGGCACATATAAAAACCCTGTTCTTAATGCTGATTACAGCGACCCTGACATTTGTGTTGTCGGTGATGATTACTACATGACAGCAAGCAGTTTCAACTGCATCCCAGGATTACCAATCCTTCACTCAAAAGACTTGGTGAATTGGGAAATTATCGGTCATGCACTGCAAAAACAGAATGCTTCGTTCAATTATCCTCAGCATGGCAAAGGGGTGTGGGCACCAAGTATCCGCTACCATAATGGAGAGTTTTATATCTATTGGGGCGACCCTGATTATGGTGTGATGATGGTAAAGACAAAAAATCCTGCTGGCAAATGGGATAATCCCGTATGTGTGATTCGCGGTAAAGGCTTGATTGACACCTGTCCGTTATGGGATGAGGATGGCAAATGCTACCTCGTGAATGCTTATGCCGCATCGCGAATGCATATAAATTCGGTGTTGATGGTCAGAGAATTGTCTGCCGATGGAACAAAGGCGATAGGTAATCCTACGATTGTTTTCGATGGTAACATAAACGGTAATTACACTTCCGAAGGACCGAAATTCTATAAGCATGATGGTTACTACTGGATAATGTGGCCAGCAGGTGGTGTGGAACAAGGATGGCAGATGGCAGCACGTGCAAAGTCTCCATTTGGACCATACGAGCACAAGAAAGTCATGGATCAGGGAAAGACAAAGGTCAACGGTCCTCATCAGGGCGGTTGGGTGCATACTCCATTCGGAGAAGACTGGTTCATGCACTTCCAGGATAAAGGATGCTATGGCAGAGTGGTACACCTTGAACCAATGAAGTGGGTGGATGGCTGGCCAGTGATTGGCTATGATAAAGATGGTGACGGTTGTGGAGAACCTGTATCAACCCATAAAAAGCCAAAGACTGCCTCAAAGGTTACAAACATCAATCCTGTCGAAAACGATGATTTCAACTCTCCTCATTTGGGACTCCAATGGCAGTGGCACGCAAATTACAAAGAATGGTATGGAATGCCAACTGCCGATGGATACTTCAGATTGTTTACAAATAAACTGTCGAAAAAATTCGTAAATCTCGCAGAAGTACCGAATCTGCTTTTGCAAAAGACACCTGCCGATGAATTCACTGCAACCGCGAAAGTGCGTTTTGCATCAAAGGTTGATAATCAGTGGGCAGGTATGATTATGATGGGACGCGACTATAGTGCTTTATCCATCCATAGGGTAGGTGAGCAGTTCAATCTGGAACAGATTACTTGTAAGGGAGCCGACAAGGACAAACCCGAAACAACGCAACTTATAAAAACATTTTCGCCAACCTCGAAAGACGAAGTGACATACAAACCAGCTATTTATATGGAAATGTATCTCCGTCTCACTGTCAAGAAAGGTGGCAGAATGCAGTATGCCTACAGCCTTGACGGTAACAAGTTCACTGTTTGCGGCAGTGAATTCCAGATGCGTGAAGGAGTATGGATAGGAGCAAAATTCGGCTTTTTTGCCGTTGAGCCCAATAATAAGACCGACCGCGGCTTCCTTGACATAGACTGGATAAAAATCACCACTAATTGATAATCAATAATTAGTAAATTAATAATTAACAATTAATAATTAATAATTGGTTCAAGTTTCGCAAGCTCAACTTGATTAGGAATCAAATTAAAAAAATAATAAAATCGTAAATCAATCCGTAAATCTGTAAATCCGTAAATTTCCCATGACATTATTCAAACTTTACAAACTCGTAAAAGCCAATCAGAAATTGGCTGAAAAGCGACACCCAATGCTCGAAAAAAACAAGGCAATGAAAGTGTTTACAGGAATATTTGTAGCTTTTTGGGTGGGCTATTTGCTTATATTCGCTTTAATATTCGGCAGTCTATGCAGAAATACTCCAACCTACAATCCTATCAATGGAGGAATACTGGTATTTCTGATTCTCGACTTCTTTACACGTTTTATGATGCAGGAAACTCCTGCTCAGGAAATAAAACCTTATAAACTATTGCCGATAAAGCAAAATTCCTTAATCAGTATTTTCCTTGTACGAATAGGTCTGAAGGCATACAATCTCTTCTTCCTATCGTTTTTTGTTCCGTTCGGAATGTTCACTGTGCTGTTTGCAGCAAACAACTATGGACTAAGTGGCTTCATATCCTATATAATCATGATTTGGCTACTGTTTGTCCTGAATTCTTACTGGTACCTGTTCTGGCGGTCGTTGATAAATCATCATTGTCTGTGGGTCATTGCACCTGTTGCCATTTATGCAGCCTTGTTGGGTTTCGGATTCATTCTGGATACATGGCTTATTAGTTTCAGCAAAAACGTAATGCACGAAGTGGCATGCCTGAATTGTCTGCCAATGCTTTCTACTTTGGTAATAATCGCCATTCTGTTCTATGTCAACCTTTATTTTCAACGAAAATTCATCTATTTCGAAATAGCAAAGGTAGAAAAAGCCAAGAAGGTGAAATCTTCCGAAATGTCGTTCTTCAATCGTTTTGGCATAGTTGGAGAGTATCTGAAACTCGAAATTAAATCCATTCAGCGCAACAAGACAGTGAAAAAACAATTCCTGACAGGAGTTTTTGCTACCTTGATGCTATGTAGTATATTTGCATTCACTGGTGTTTACGACGATCAGCCGTTTATGAAAGTCTTTATCTGCATGTATTGCTTTGCATGCCTTGCTGTAATAAAGGAAACAAGTATCATGTGTCCTGAAGGTAATTACATCGACTGTCTGATGAATCAAAAGGAAAGCATCCTCCTGCTGCTCAAGGCAAAATACTATTTTGACCTCATGATGATGATTATCCCACTTTTAATAATAATAATGCCAATAGCACAAGGCAAAACCACTATCCTTGAGGCTTTAGGCTGCATGACTTTTGCGGCGGGCATCATTCTCCCATTCCTGTAT
>JAZLEX010000183.1:0-8965 GCA_045615485.1 Prevotella sp. | reverse complement strand
TTCAACTTTCGCATGTGCTCAAGTTTTAGGTTTTGAGGTTATTAGGTTGTTAGGTTTTTGAGGTTTAGTTACCTTTGACTTAATGAGGGTAATCTCAACCTTATAACCTTAAGACCTTAAAATCTTATAACCTATCAAGTTGGAGCTTGCGAAACTTGAGTCATAAATTTTTGCAAAAGTAATAAAAAGGTTGATGGTTGATGGTTGATGGTTGATGGTTTTTGATTTTTTTATTAAAAAACTATAAAAACTCTAACCTCTAACCTCTAAGCTCTAACCTTTTTCTTATCTTTGCCGTGATTATAGGTTTCAATATTGGTATAATGAAGAAATTATTATCACTTCCCCCCAATCTTGTAGAACATTTTCACGAGATTACAGGCTATAGCAAGGGAGAATGGTTTTGCACTAATGACCCGATAAATCACAAATTAGGTTCTGGTGGCGGCACTTCGTGGTTGCTGCATGAGGCATGGCAAGCCGAAGGTGATGGCAGACAAAACCTGACCTCTTGGTTGTCGGCAGAAAAGAGAATAATCATGCATGCTGGTGGACAAAGTCGCAGACTTCCATCGTATGCTCCGTCGGGGAAGGTGCTTATACCAATACCTGTTTTCCGTTGGGCTCGTGGACAGAAACTCTCACAGAATCTGTTGTCGTTGCAGATGGCACTATACGAGAAAATGTTGGCAAAAACTCCAGACAATGTCCACACAATGATAGTGAATGGCGATGTGTATATCCGCAACACCCGCCCAATCAGGATGATTCCTGAAGCCGATGTGGTTTGCTATGGGCTATGGCTCGATAGTGATATAGCAAAGGATCATGGTGTGTTTATCTCAAAGCGCAACACTCCACATGTGCTTGACAGGATGGTGCAGAAGCCGACTGTAGATGAACTTGCAGAAATATCAAAGGAGCATTTCTTCCTGACAGATATCGGAATCTGGTTTCTTAGCGATAGGGCAGTGGAAGTGCTTTACAAGAAGAGTGTTGACAATGAAGGAGGGTTCAAGGAATATGACTTATATTCAGAATTCGGATGTTCGCTTGGAGAGAATCCTGTTATTGAGGATGCCGACCTAGCAGGACTGAAAGTTGTGGTGCTGCCGCTTGAAGGTGGTGAATTCTATCATTATGGCAGTTCGCCTGAAATCATTTCCTCCACACTTGCCATACAGAATCTTGTAAACGACCAGCGTGCCATCATGCACCGTAAGATAAAAGCCCAACCATCTGTTTTCACGCAGAACACAATCTGCAAGATTCCTTTGGCAAAGGACAATCCGGAAATATGGATTGAGAATAGCTATGTGGGAGAGCATTGGACGATAGCAAAGAAACATATCATAACTGGTGTGCCAGAAAACAACTGGAATATAGATTTGCAGGAAGGCGATTGCATAGACATTATTCCTGTTGGCGAAAAAGAATATTGTGCCCGTGTTTATGGATTCTACGACAAGTTTGCTGGAGATGCACAACAGGAAAAGCGTTTTCCTGTAACTTCCGACATTGATGAGTTAGGAGAATATGTAAAGTTGCAACTTGAGGCAAGGCATAATGGACAAGGCACAATTCGCAACGATGACGATAACGATGACGATGACAAAACAACCATCCTTCGACAAACTCAGGAACCACGACTAAATGAGGTTTCGCTTATGCTTTCGGCAGAAGAAATTTCAAATGTTGCCAATTTGATACGTTTGGAAAAGCAACGCAAAGCATTCCGTGCAAAAAATCTGTCGGCAATAGCAGAAAACTATGAAAATAGTGTTTTTTATCAGCTCGACCTGAATGATGCTGCTCATCAGTTTGCGGCTAATAATATATCTATGCCGCCAGAGATAAAGAAAGATGCTCCACTGATGACAAAGATTCGCGATTGCATGTTCCGTTCCGAATTTTTGCGCTTGCAGGATAAAAACGCCCTGGTTCGACAAAACTCACAACAAGTTACTTCGATAGGCTCACCAATCCTCGGAATTTCTGCCGAAGATTATTACAATGATGCTTTTACCATGCTTAGCAAAGGAGTAGTGTCAACAGTATTGACCGACAAGCAGAGTCCGCGAATGTCGGTCTATCCCGACCAGATAGTCTGGGGACGCAGTCCTGTACGTGTGGATATTGCAGGAGGTTGGACCGACACACCACCATATTGCTTGAATGAAGGTGGCAACGTGGTAAACTTTGCAATGGAACTCAATGGTCAGGCGCCATTGCATTGCTATGTGAAAATGAGCAAAGAACCCCATATCGTATTGCGAAGCATTGACTTGGGGGCAATAGAGATAATAAAAACCTACGAAGAGTTGGCAGACTTCAATCATGTGGGTTCACCATTCTCTATACCGAAGGCAGCACTTGTGCTTGCTGGTTTCCAACCTGGTTTTTCGAATGAATCATATCCAAGTTTAGAGGCTCAGTTAAAAGCATTTGGCTGTGGCATGGAGATTTCCACTCTTGCAGCAATCCCTGCAGGCAGCGGTTTGGGAACAAGCAGTGTGCTGGCTTCAACGGTATTAGGAACAGTCCGTGATTTCTGTGGACTGGCTTGGGATAAGAACGAAATAGGGAAACGCACATTAGTACTTGAACAACTTTTAACAACAGGTGGAGGCTGGCAAGACCAGTTTGGCGGTATCATGCAGGGAGTGAAACTCTTGCAGACAACATCGGGACTGGAACAGAATCCAGCCATACGTTGGCTGCCAGATAATATCTGGTCAGAACCGGAATATAAGCCATGCCATTTGCTTTACTACACAGGCATCACTCGCACAGCGAAGAAACTGCTTGCTGAAATAGTCAGAAAAATGTTTCTCAACGACAGCAGCGAACATGCTCTGTTGGCAGAAATGAAACAACATGCAATAGATATGTATGAAGCCATTCAGCATTGCAACTTTGAGGAGATGGGAAGACTTGTGAGAAAAACTTGGCAACAGAACCAGCTCATCGATGCAGGTACAAATCCTCCTGAAGTACAACGCATAGCCAGTCTGATAGACGACTATTGCTATGGCTACAAGCTTGGAGGTGCAGGTGGAGGCGGATATATGTATATTGTAGCCAAAGATGCAGAAGCTGCGATGCGTATAAAACAGACTCTCAATGCTAATCGTCAAAATGCCAACGAACGATTTGTGGAAATGAATATCAGTAAAACAGGTTTACAAGTAAGCAGGAGTTAATTCAATGAAAAAATATTTAGTTTTTGTTTTAGTTTTCGTTTACGTCTTCAATTGTTGGGCAGTTGAAAAAGATGAGGCTTACATAATGGTCTATCATAAGGATCCAGACCATGGTTTACATATTGCATATAGTTGGGATGGCTATCAATGGACAGCCTTGAATAATGACAAACCAGTTGTTGACGGTGACACTATTGCCATGCAACATGGAATACGCGACCCACATATCATGCGTGGACCAGACGGAGCATATTATATGGCAATGACCGATTTGCATATCTACGGCAAACAGGCTGGTAAACGTACAACACAATGGGAACGTGACGGCAAGAAATACGGTTGGGGAAACAACCGCGGTTTGGTGTTGATGAAATCGTTCGACCTAATCCACTGGACACATACCAACATTGACTTTACGAAATTTCCGCCGCAGGATGATATGAACTGGAGTGAGGTTGGCTGCGTATGGGCACCAGAGACTGTCTATGACGAGGAGAACGGAAAACTGATGATTCACTTCACCACTCGTGAGAGTGCGGATGAAGGCGCAAAGGAGAATACTATCTATTGGGCTTATGTCAACAATGATTTCAATAAACTGATAAGTCAACCAAAACTTCTTCTCGAAGCCCCTGGTCGCAAAATAAGTTTTATCGATTCAGACATAATCAAGGTGAAAGATACTTACCATCTTTTTTATGTGAGTCAGGAAAACCCTGCTACACCAAAACATGCCACATCACGAAATCTGACAGGTCCATACACCCTTGACGACTATTATAAAGATGGTGAACGCAAAGGACACGAAGCTCCGAACTGCTGGAAACGATTGGACTCCGACACCTATGTTATTATGTATGACAATTATAGAATCCATCCTATGAATTTTGGTTTCGTTGAAACAAAAGATTTCTTCACATACGTGCCAATAGGATATTTCGATGGTGATGGCAGCAAAATGACTCGAACCAATTTCTCTGAACAAAAGCATGGAGCTGTGACATACGTAAGCAAAAAGACATTAAAAAATCTTATCAGATACTGGGACAAACAAGCAGGCAGACAATAATGTTATTCAAGACCGATATAGCCATACCTGAATCAACCTGGAAGATTGAGCCGCAGACACGCATGCTCTTTCTTGGCAGTTGCTTTGCCGACAACATTGGAAAAATGTTTATCGACAATGCTTTTCAGGTGCTCGTGAATCCACAGGGCACACTCTATAATCCTGCAAGCATCTATTCGGTCATAACCGAAGCCAACTGCCAGGATTTTATGAAAACGGTTCGACGAAACTCACCAACCACAGCATTGTCTCTGCTTGTTTTCATCACATTAGGCACAAATCATGTCTATCGCTTGAAATCCACTGGTGAAATAGTTATAAACTGCCGAAAACGACCAGCATCACTGTTTCAGGAAGAGAAACTTTCAATAGAAGAATGTACGGAATATCTGCAAAAAACGGTTGATACCGTCTGCCAGATTAACCCTGAGGCTAAGATAATAATCACCATATCGCCTATCCGCTATGCCAAATATGGCTACCATGAGAGTCAGTTGTCAAAATCCGTACTCTTGTTGGCAGCCGATAAGGTAATAAGTCGCAATACCAATTGCACTTATTTTCCTGCATACGAGATACTTGTTGATGAACTGCGCGACTATCGTTATTACAATTCTGACATGCTTCATCCTTCGGCGCAGGTTGTGGAGTATATTTGGGAACGACTGGCGGACACATATTTTTCCTTAGCGGCAAAGACCTTTGTCAACCAGTGGAGACCAATCTATGAAGCCCTGCACCATAAGCCATTCAATCCCGATTCAGCAGAATATAAATCATTCCTCGCAGACACACTAAACCGCAAGAAAAATTTTTTTGAAAAATGGGAAATTGATACTGACAACTGACAACTGACAACTGACACGGACTCTGACTCTGACTCTGACAACTGACACTGACACTGACACGCAACCCACAACCCACAACCATATTCAATGTATAACATAATAAAAATAGCAACTCTGATTGGAGCAAAGAGAGTTGGCACTACAAATGCCAATATCAGTCAGATGCTCACCGATAGTCGTTCTTTAGTCTTTCCAGGCGAGACACTATTTTTCGCAATGAAGACAGAACGCAACGATGGACATAAGTATATTCCAGATTTATATCAGCGTGGAGTGAGAAACTTTGTCGTGGAAATACTTCCCGAAAACAATCAACTCTACAGTGATGCGAATTTCCTGATAGTCAAGGACTCCAGGAAAGCCTTGCAGCGCCTTGCTGAGCGTCATCGCGACGAATTCAATATTCCTATCATCGGAATAACTGGAAGCAATGGCAAGACTATGGTCAAGGAATGGCTATATCAGTTGCTATCCCCATCAATGAACGTGACCCGTTCACCACGTTCCTACAATTCCCAGATAGGAGTGCCTCTGTCAGTATGGTTACTCAATAGCAATACCCAGATAGGAATATTCGAGGCTGGCATCAGTATGCTGGATGAAATGTCACCTCTTCACGACATCATCCAACCAACAATAGGAGTGCTGACAAACATTGGTATGGCTCATCAGGAGAATTTCGCTTCACAGGCAGATAAATGCAATGAGAAACTGAAACTCTTCAAGAATGCCAAAATGGTGATTTATAATGGTGATGATGCACTAATCAGCAAATGTGTAAAATTCAACAGTTTCAATTCCACCTTGGGTTGGAGCAAAAACAATCCTCAACAGATTTTTTACATTAAAGTAATTGAGAGGTGTGGTGATAGTACCAATATCACATATACTTACAAGGGTAGGGAGGGCAGTTTCTCCATACCATTTATCGACGAAGCATCAGTCAATTGTTCTATTGCCTGCTGTGCTGTTTGTCTGTATCTGAAACTGCCGTCAGAGGTTCTTGCCGAGCGGATGGCACATCTTGAACCTGTTGGAATGCGTATGGAAGTGAAAGAAGGCCGCAACGGTTGCACTCTGATAAACGACTCCTATAACTCCGATATCAATTCGCTTGATATTGCCCTTGACTTCATGACTCGTCGCCAAGAGCAGTATTCACGCAAACGTACTATCATTCTCAGCGACATCTATCAGAGTGGAGAAGTTCCGACAGCACTTTATGAGAAAGTAAATCTTTTGCTTGAAGAGCGTAGAATAGAAAAGTTTATCGGTATCGGCAAGGAAGTGTATGCGAATGCCGACAAGATAAGAATCAATGAAAAACATTTCTTCCACAATGTTGACGATTTTCTTGCCAGCAAGGCTTTTGCCACATTGCATGATGAAGTAGTACTCATAAAAGGCGCACGCCAATTCGGTTTTGAACGTATCACCGAGCAACTTGTTGAGAAAGTTCACGAGACCATTCTTGAAGTCAATCTGAAGGCGTTGGTAGCCAACCTCAACCATTTCCGCAGTTATATGAAACCAGAAACAAAACTCGTCTGCATGATAAAGGCTGAGGCATACGGAGCTGGGGCTGTGGAAGTCGCAAAGACTCTGCAAGACCATAATGTTGATTATCTTGCCGTAGCCGTTGCTGATGAAGGAGCAGAACTGCGTCGTAATGGCATAAAGGCAAGTATAATGGTCATGAACCCTGAAATGACATCTTTCAGGATGCTGTTCGACAACCAACTTGAACCTGAAGTGTATAATTTCCGTCTGCTCGATGCGCTCATCAGGGCAGCACGAAAGGAGGGACTGAATAATTATCCAATCCACATAAAACTCAATACTGGCATGAACCGTCTGGGTTTCGACCCTGACACTGATATGGATTTGCTTATCAGTAAATTAAAAAATCAGACAGCCCTGCTTCCATGTTCAGTATTCTCACATTTTGTAGGCAGCGATAGCGATTTGTTCGACACCTTCTCTGCCCATCAGTTTGAAATGTTTGAAAAAGGCAGCAGCCAGTTACAGGCTGCTTTTGAGCATAAGATACTGCGCCACATCAACAACTCAGCAGGTATTGAGCATTTCCCTGAACGGCAAATGGAAATGTGCCGATTGGGTATTGGACTATATGGCGTTGACCCTCGCGACAATCATATAATCAATAATGTGTCAACACTCAAGACAACCATCCTTCAGATTCGTAAAGTGGAAAAAGATGCAACCGTTGGATATAGTCGTAATGGCAAACTTGAAAAAGATTCTGTGATAGCAGCAATTCCTATTGGATATGCCGACGGACTCAATCGTCATCTTGGTAATCGCAACGGATATTGCCTCGTAAATGGTCAGAAGTCGGAATATGTAGGTAATATATGCATGGATGTGGCGATGATCGACGTAACAGGTATCGACTGCAAGGAAGGCGATATGGTGGAAATATTCGGAGACAATCTGCCAGTGACACTGCTTTCATCCAAGCTCAACACCATCCCTTACGAAATCCTGACAAGCGTCAGTACAAGAGTAAAGAGAGTATATTATCAAGAATAACAAGAAAAAACTATGTTTTTTAATTGACAATTATGATTTAAAAAACAAAATATTTTATACTAACTAAAATTAATACAACATGAGTAATTCAACATTACAAACAACAAAGATGACCAACTATCGTTGGGTCATTTGCGCAATGTTATTTTTTGCGACAACAGTCAATTACATGGATCGTCAGGTTCTCTCACTAACTTGGAAAGACTTTATTGCTCCAGAGTTTCATTGGACAGACAGTGATTATGGTACAATCACAGGAGCATTCTCTCTCTTCTATGCTATATTCTGCCTGTTCGCAGGTAAGTTCATCGACTGGATGGGCACAAAGAAGGGCTATCTCATCGCTATCTTCGTATGGAGCACTGGTGCTTGTCTCCATGCAGCATGTGGATGGGTTACTATGAACATTGAAGGTATTGGTTCTATTGCAGCACTACGCGCAGTTGAGGCTGGTTCGCAGACTGCACTTGCCATTGCATCTGTCAGCGTTTGGCTCTTCCTCTCTTGCCGTATGATTCTTGCTCTCGGTGAGGCTGGAAACTTCCCTGCTGCCATTAAGGTAACAGCCGAATATTTCCCAAAGAAAGACCGCGCTTTTGCTACATCAATCTTTAATGCAGGTGCATCAGTAGGTGCATTGCTCGCACCAGCAACAATACCTCTCCTTGCACGTGCTTGTGGTTGGGAAATGTCATTTATCATCATTGGTGCGTTGGGCTATATCTGGATGTTCCTCTGGGTGTTCCTCTACGACAAACCTCACAAGCAGAAAAGTTCCCGTGTGAATGAAGCCGAACTCACCTATATCAATCAGGACGCAGAAACAGATGGCGATCCTAAGGATGTTCACGATGAAGGACCAGCAATCAATTTCTTCAGATGTTTTACATTCAAGCAGACTTGGGCATTCATCGTTGGTAAGTTCATGACTGACGGTGTATGGTGGTTCTTCCTCTTCTGGGCACCAGCATATTTCTCTGACCAGTATGGCTACACTTCAGACTCAACAATGGGTATTCTGCTTATCTTCACCCTCTATGCTATCGTTACTGTAATATCAATCGGTGGTGGCTATCTTCCAACATATTTTGTTGACAAGAAAGGCATGAATCCATACGCTGGTCGTATGCGTGCAATGCTCATCTTTGCTTGCTTCCCAATCGTTGCGCTCATCGCTCAGCCAATGGGTGTCTATTCAGCATGGTGGCCAGCAATCATCATTGGTTTCGTAGGTGCAGGTCATCAGGCATGGTCAGCAAACCTGTTCTCAACTATCGGTGACATGTTCCCTA
>JAZLEX010000182.1:0-16388 GCA_045615485.1 Prevotella sp. | reverse complement strand
TTGGTGAAGGCAACCCTGCTGATGAGGTAACAAACTGTCTTAATGTAGGCAAACTCACACCTGGAAGTAAAGATACCAATTCTGACCCAATAGGCTGTGTTCCAAGAGGAGATTACGGTGTGTCTCGTTGCTACTATCTCTCCGACCATACCGATGACAAGGCTACGGTCAGGATTCCTGTAACCGATGAAGAACTTAAAAGCGGTGTGGTAGCAAATAAACTCAATTCTGGGGCAACCAGTGAGAATGCTCCTTGGCATCAAGACATAGGAAAGGATGAATATCCTGTGCCTGACCCATCACACGGGACAGTCGATCCACAAAAATATGAAAATGTATTTGCGATTTTCAGTGTTGAAGACTTTGACGCATTGCGTGCGGCAGTCAATAGTGGAAAAATGAACAGTTATGTCGTCTATATAGAAGAGGATATTGACTGCAGTAACATTACTTGGGAACCTATAGGAACATACCAAAAACCATTCTCGGGAATATGCTATGGCAATGGTCACACTATCAGCAACCTCACAACAGCCAATGACAAATCCAAGAATGGTGTGGGCTTTTTTGGAGTGGTTGGCATCAACACAGAAGTTCACGACCTCTTCATCGGTTCAGGTAATATAATAGGTGGCAACGGCGTAGGTGCAATCATCGGTTATTGCGACCATAAGGCACAGACTGCAGGCGACATCAAGATTATTGGTTGCGGCAATGCGGCTACTATCGAAGGCACTTACGACTGCGGAGGTATTATCGGTGCAATATATTCTGACTATAACATGCAACTCACCATCGACAATTGCTACAATATGGGTGCTATAACGGGCAAGGCTACAACGGGCACTCAAAACGCTGCAGCAATCTGCGGTTATGGTAAGCAGAAAGTTACAGTCACGAGTTGCTGGAACTCAGGAACCGTGACTAACTATGAAGCAAACATGGGCTTTGTGCGTGCCGACAACGATGCAACGCTCACAATCCATAACTGCTACAATGCAGAAACCCTCACAGGATTGTTCCAGACAGGCAAGGACATAAAATCATTCTCCCCAGCCGATGCAAAAAATGGTACACTCTGCTATAAGCTCAATGGTAGCAATGATGCAAGTGTCGGTCTTCCGTGGGAGCAAAACTTGACCACCAATCTTGTATGCCCTATCTATAAGGGCAATAGCAAGGATAAAAATGCTGTTTATACGAGCAGGGAAATTGCAAACGAATATGGTACTGTGGTATTGCCATATAACGTGAAAAGCAATGATTACATTAAGTATTACACACTTACGAATGTAATCAAAGGTGAAGTAACGCAACTTCATTTCCATGCTGTTGATGAATTGTCAGCAGGCACACCTGCCATTTTCCGCATTCTTGAGACTGGTGATTATGAATTTATCAGTAGCAGCCATGAGTTCAGTTATGAACTTAAAGACATCAAGATAGGAGATTGGACAATGACAGGCAATCTCGGTATCACTAAACAAGAGTTTATTGACACAGACGAACTCAAGACTCTATATTACGTAAGTGGTGGACAGATAAAGTCTGCTACCAGCACTCTGACAATAGCTCCATTCCGTGCTTACTTAAAAGGACCTTCACGAGACGGTTCTCTTGCCAAAGTTCTTAATGTATCGTTTGACGATAGTGGTGAGGTTACAGGTCTTCAATTCATACCTATGGAGACAAAGGGCGGTGTCACAACCTATGGTATATTCAACCTTGCTGGCCAACGTCTTGCCGCTCCAACTCCTGGTATCAATATCATAAATGGCAAGAAAGTGATATGCAAACCGTAAAAAAATTATGAAGAAGAAATATATTACTCCAGAAATCAAGGTTATAGCCATTTGTAATCATGGGCTAATGCAGACAACATCAAGGCTCTCTGAACTCCCTGATGAAGTAGATATTCCTGTATCAGAGGAGCCAGAGGAAGATGGCTATGGCGATTAGAGCCTAAAAACTTTCACGGAGAAAATCAAATACCTCCTTTATCTTGGATTCGTTAACAGACTGATTTAGGATGGGGATTCCAATGTCTGCCAACAGGACAGGACAGATTTGTGAGCAGGAATTTTTCTTGTCGTGCTGCATCAGTTGTATCAGTGTGTCATAATCCTTGCATTCGAGATTGATGTTTCCATAGTTTTCGCGGATATAGGTCACGGTCTGGCGCATTTTGTTAGTTGGGAAACCTGACCTTATGCTGCTCAGATACAATTCACAAATCATACCGTATGCTACGGCATAACCATGTGGCATTCTCCCTTCATTGAACATCTCAAAGGCATGACCGAAGGTATGACCGAAATTCAGTGCTTTGCGAATGCCATGTTCGTATGGATCAGCATCCACATAATGAGTTTTTATTTTCACATTATCGAAAACGAGTTGCTGCAAATCAGAATGTTCCAAAAAATGTTTTGTTGGAAGAATTTCTGTAGATAGCACTTTTGTCCAATGATATTCATCAGAAATCAGGGCATGCTTAATGATTTCGGCATAACCAGAAAGAATATCCTGACTGCTGAGAGTCTGTAGGAAATGTGTATTGATGAGCACGGAAATTGGGGCAGAAAAAGTACCAATCTCGTTTTTCAATCCACAGAAATTTATTCCTGTCTTTCCTCCAATGCAGGCATCAACCATCGCAAGCAGAGTTGTGGGAATGTTTATGCAGTCAAAACCTCTTTTGAAAATTGCGGCAGCAAACCCACCCAAATCACACACCATTCCGCCACCAAGATTTATCAGCAGACTATGGCGTGATGCACCATTCTCCACCAATTCTGTCAGTACGGCAGTAAGACTTTCAAGATTCTTGCTGCTATCGGAATTGTTGATAGTGATAATATGAGAATTGCTGATTTCCAATAATGGCAAGCACAACCGATGGGTTATGGTATCGGTCAGAACAAAAACCTTGTCGTAACTGCCTTTTTCCAGTTCGGCATCAATGGCTTGCTGCAGGTTGTAGGCATTTATTATCTGCTCGTTCATAAATGAAGGATTCGTTTCGTTGCAAAAATAGGAAAAGGGTGAGAGGTTAAGGGTGAGGGGTGAGGGAATTTGAATTTTTTTATTAAAAAATCATAAAAACCTCTAACCTCTAACCTCTAAGCTCTAAGCTTTTTCTTACCTTTGCACGCTAAACCGTAATCAAAACCTCAAAATATATGAATATATTAGAACTCAGTGAACAAGAAATTGGCAGAAGAGAGAGTCTGCAGGAATTGCGTAATATTGGAATAAATCCCTACCCAGCAGCCGAGTATCCAACAGATGCCTATTCAGATGAAATAAAAGAAAATTTTGTTGACAAGAGCACAACCAGTGAGGTTGCTGGCCAACAGGTGGTTGACAATAGCCAGCAACGCCGTGTGTGCATTGCGGGCAGAATGATGAGTCGTCGTGTAATGGGAAAGGCTTCGTTCATTGAACTGCAAGACTCAAAAGGCAGAATACAGGTGTATATCACCCGTGACGATATTTGTCCTTCCGACAATAAGGACATGGATAATGTTGTCTTTAAACGTCTGCTCGTCATAGGCGATTTTATCGGAGTAAAAGGTTTTGTGTTCCGCACTCAGTTGGGTGAAATCAGCGTCCATGCACAGGAGATAATAGTCCTGTCGAAAAGCCTGAAACCTCTGCCAATAGTAAAATACAAGGATGGAGTGGCATACGACAAGTTTGACGATCCCGAACTGCGTTATCGTCAACGCTATGTGGATTTGGTTGTTAACGATGGTGTGAAAGACACATTCCTGAAACGAGCACAGATTCTGCGCACTATGCGGCAAGTGTTCGACGATGCTGGTTTTACCGAAGTGGAAACCCCAATCCTGCAGCAGATTGCAGGAGGAGCAACTGCCCGTCCGTTCATCACTCATCATAATGCATTGAATGTGGATTTGTATTTGCGTATAGCCACCGAACTTTATCTTAAACGTCTGATAGTAGGCGGTTTTGAAGGAGTATATGAAATTGGCAGAAACTTCCGCAACGAAGGTATGGACCGTTCCCACAATCCAGAGTTCACCTGTATGGAACTGTATGTAGCCTATAAAGACTATAATTGGATGATGTCTTTTACCGAACAATTGCTTGAGAAAATATGTATTGCTGTCAACGGTAAACCAGATGTGCAGATAGGTGAAAACATTGTTTCGTTCAAAGCACCATATCGTCGTCTGCCTATCCTTGACGCTATAAAAGAAAAAACAGGCTATGATCTTGACGGGAAGAGTGAGGAAGAAATACGCGAGATTGCAAAGAAGTTAGAGATAGAGGTTGACGAGACTATGGGCAAGGGCAAGCTTATTGACGAGATTTTCGGAGAGACTTGCGAAGGTACTTTCATCCAGCCAACTTTCATTATAGACTATCCAGTAGAAATGTCGCCGCTTACAAAGATGCACCGTTCAAAACCCGGACTCACAGAACGCTTCGAACTGATGGTCAACGGCAAGGAACTGGCAAACGCCTACTCAGAGCTCAACGACCCAATCGACCAGGAAGAACGTTTCGTAGAGCAGATGAAACTTGCCGACAAGGGTGATGACGAGGCTATGATAATCGACCAGGACTTCCTTCGTGCATTACAATATGGAATGCCGCCAACTTCGGGAATAGGAATAGGAATAGACCGTCTGGCAATACTGATGACAGGACAGCCAACTATTCAGGAAGTCTTGTTGTTCCCAACAATGAAACCAGAAAAGAAAGCTCCAAAGAGCAGTGTGGCAGAATGGGCAGCGATTGGTGTTCCTGAGGAATGGATACCTGTATTCAACAAAGCAGGCTACTATCTTGTAACAGATATAAAAGATGTCAATCCGCAGAAATTGCAGATGGATGTCTGTGGCGTGAACAAGAAGTTCAAGTTAGGCCTTACCAATCCGAAAGTTGAAGACTTTGCCGCTTATATCGAAAAGGTTTCTGTAAATTAATCACAATGGATTGTGGTAAAATAGCAATAATCGGAGGCGGCAGTTGGGCTACGGCTATAGCAAAGATAGTCGTGGCTCACACACATCAACTCGGCTGGTATATCAGACGTGATGACAGAATAGATGATTTCAAACGACTCGGACATAATCCTGCATACTTGGAGAGTGTTCATTTCAATATGAATGAAATAGAAATGTCGTCCGATATCAACAAGATTGTACAAGACTATGATACAATAATCTTCGTCACACCATCACCATATCTGAAAAACCATCTTAGAAAGCTCAAAGTCCGTCTGAACAACAAATTCATCATTACAGCCATAAAAGGCATCGTGCCAGACGAAAACCTGATTTGTAGCGAATATTTCCATCAGGTGTTCGACGTGCCATATAGTAATCTTGCCTGTATCGGTGGTCCATCTCATGCAGAAGAAGTGGCAATGGAGCGTCTTACCTATCTCACAATAGGTTGTGCCGACAAAGAGAAAGCACAAGCCTTTGCTGATGTCGTAGGCAATGAATATGTAAAGGTGAAAGTCTCGGAAGACGTTTTAGGTATTGAATATTCTTCTGTCTTGAAAAATGTGTATGCCATAGCATCAGGAATATGCAGTGGATTGAAATATGGCGATAATTTCCAGTCTGTAATCATGTCGAATGCAGTGGAGGAGATGCAGCGTTTCCTCAATGTTGTTAGTCCTATGGAGAGAAATATGGTTGATTCTGTGTATATGGGCGATTTGCTTGTCACATCGTATTCCAAATTCTCGCGCAACCGCACTTTCGGAACTATGATAGGCAAAGGCTATAGTGTGAAAAGTGCACAGATAGAAATGGAAATGATAGCCGAAGGCTATTTTGGTACAAAGTGTATGAAAGAAATCAACGACAGAGTGCATGTGAATATGCCATTATTAGATGCCGTATATAACATATTGTATAATCGAGTATCACCACAGATTGAAATAAAGTTATTAACAGACTCATTCCGATAAAATATGAAAAATATCAGTTTAAACACAGCAAAGGCTCTGCAGTTTGTAGGCGCAGAATCTATCAATACCATAGCACCGAAAATCAAGGCTGCGCAAGACGCATTGGAACAGGGTACTTGTCCTGGAAACGATTTCTTGGGTTGGCTTCATCTGCCATCATCCATCACGCCAGAGTTTATTACAGAAATACAACAGACTGCCGACATTCTCCGCAACAATTGTGAGGTGATAGTAGTAGCAGGAATAGGTGGAAGCTACCTCGGTGCACGTGCCGTGATAGAAGCCTTAAGCAATTCGTTTGCATGGTTGAAAAATCAGAAGCCAGCCATCATCTTTGCTGGCAACAATATAAGCGAAGACTATCTGTCAGAACTTTCAGAATACCTGCACGACAAGAATTTCGGAGTAATCAATATCTCAAAGTCTGGAACAACCACCGAGACGGCCCTCACATTCCGTCTGCTGAAGAAGCAATGCGAAGAACAACGTGGCAAGGATGAGGCAAGAAAAGTTATCGTAGCAGTCACCGATGCTGTGAAAGGCGCTGCATGTGCCGCTGCAACAAAGGAAGGCTATAAGACCTTTGTCATTCCTGATAATGTTGGTGGACGATTTTCCGTTCTCACTCCAGTGGGACTGCTGCCAATAGCCTGTGCTGGTTTTGATATTGCCAAGCTTGTGGCTGGTGCTGCGGAAATGGAAAAGGCATGTGGAAACAATGTTCCGCTAAACGAAAACCCTGCCGCACAGTATGCTGCAGTAAGAAACCTTCTGTATCAGAGTGGCAAGAAAATAGAAATACTGGTAAACTATCAGCCAAAACTCCATTTCATGAGTGAATGGTGGAAACAACTTTATGGCGAGAGTGAAGGCAAAGAGAATAAGGCAATATTCCCAGCATCAGTAGATTTCACCACCGACCTGCATTCCATGGGACAATGGATTCAAGATGGCGAACGCACAATCTTTGAAACAGTTCTTAGCGTAGAAGAGACCCACTCAAGGTTGCTTTTCCCTGAAGATGAAGAAAACCTTGACGGACTGAACTTCCTTGCTGGTAAGCGAGTAGATGAAGTCAACAAGATGGCAGAATTAGGCACTCAGTTGGCACACGTTGATGGGGGAGTACCAAACCTTCGTATCTCAATCCCAGAACTCAATGAATATTACATCGGTCAACTGATTTATTTCTTTGAAATAGGCTGTGGCATCAGTGGAAATGTACTTGGCATAAACACATTCAATCAGCCAGGAGTCGAAGCATACAAGAAAAATATGTTTGCCCTGCTCAACAAACCTGGATATGAAGCCGAATCAAAAGCCATCCAGGAACGCCTCGCTTCTCAATCCAATTAGGAACGCCTCACCCCTCATACATGCAATACAAAGCATTCCTCTTTGATATGGACGGAGTTATTTACGACTCTATGAAATATCATGCAAAAGCCTGGCACACATCCATGGCAAAGTTCGGCATTCCTATGAGCGAATCCGACTGTTATGCCCATGAAGGAATGAGAGGAGTGGAAACCATTAAGGAACTTGCTCTTGACCGCTGCAACAGACATCTGTCCGACGAGGAAGTCAATCTTATGTATGAAGACAAATGTCGAGAATTTGCCAAGTTTCCACCACCAGAGATGATGCCTGGCACAAAGCAGCTGATGCAGAAAATAAAAGCAACAGGGGCAAAAATAGTGGTAGTTACAGGCAGTGGGCAGAAAACCGTCTTAAACCGCATCTGTAACGACTATGAAGGATTAGTAGTTCCGGAACTGATTATAACTTGCTTTGATGTTGAAAGAGGAAAACCAGCCCCCGACCCATATCTTATGGGATTAAAGAAAGCAGGTGTAAAAGCCTGTGAAGCTGTAGTAGTGGAAAATGCTCCACTTGGAGTCAGAGCAGGCAAAGCAGCAGGCATCTTTACTGTAGCCGTCAATACAGGTCCATTACCCGACAACATGCTAATGGCTGAAGGAGCCGACATCGTCTATCCATCTGTCCAAGCCTTCTGTGACGATTTTGAAATCTTATGCCACATCTCACAATTTGTCATTAGTTGACCTTCCGCAGACATTTCGCTATTTTTGGACTTTTTCTGTGTCGTTAGGATAATAAAAAATATTTGGAAATAGTTGCACCTTCGAGCAGCCATGGCCAGTAGCCTTGCTGGTGTTCGTCGCATCTCTCGCCACAGCTTACTTGTCTCTTAAACTTTTCGATTTGCCAATAAGGAAGTGGTGAAAGAGCATTGGCTATTGGCGAGTGGTATGTTCTGGTTTTCAGTTTTCGGTTAATCAAAATAGGCGTTCTATCAGAAGCAGTGTTATGAATCCTAATAGAAGGGCGTATGTGGCTTGTTTCTGATGACCATGAGCATGAGTTTCGGGTATCATCTCATCGCTTGTTACATACAGCATGGCACCACCTGCAAAACCAAGCATGATAGGCAAGAAGGCAGTAGATGCGGAACCTAAAGCAAAGCCTAACCAAACACCGATAACCTCAAGCATACCTATAGCTACAGATATAATCAAAGTTCTCATTCTTGTTACTCCAGCAACAAGCAGAGGAGCTATGATGACCATGCCTTCAGGAATATTTTGTAGAGCAATACCCAATGACACCGTCCATGATGCCCCACCAGATGAAACGTCGCTCATGCTGACACCAGCCGCCATACCCTCTGGCAGTTTGTGAAGGGCTATTGCCATCACAAAGAGAAGGATATGATTGAGTGATGCATTATTGCGATGTTCCTCTTCGTCAAGTCCTGTAATGTGGTGAAGGTGTGGTGTGACAAAATCAAGAACATTAAGGAACAAAGCACCAACCATCACACCGATAACGACTATCCACCAACCAGAGTTTCCTGCCTGGTCGAAGGCAGGAACAATGAGACCTAATGTGGAAGCAGAAAGCATTATGCCAGCACAGTAGCCAAGTATCGTGTCATTCCATTTGTGTGGCAGTTCCTTGATACCGAAGCCAAGTAGTGTGCCTATAAATGTTGCACCACAAAGTCCCATGGCGCTTATCCATACGTCGTTCATCATAATAGTTCAAAATCTATTTATGTATGGTGGGTTGTGTAATATGTATTAAGTGTGGCAGGCTATTGTATCTTTAGTTTTACCCAAATGAATTTTGGAATTAGTCGCCAGAAGAATACCATGATACGGTATCTCCAGTCTATCGTAACGACTCGCTTTTTCTTTTCAATACCGTTGACTATGGCTTTGGCAACATTCTCTGGCTTCATCAGCATAGGGTATTTGTAGTCACCTTTCAGCAACTCGGTATCGACAAATCCAGGACGGATGTCCGTAAAGTTTATGGATAGCCCTTTGATGTTGGCAAGTTGTTCCAGAGCCTCCATGTATGTGTTACAGTATGCTTTGGTCGCAGAATAGGAAGGTGCTGCACCAAGTCCTTTTGTTCCTGCTATGCTACTTATACAAGCGATGTGCCCTTTGCGCTCTGTATGTTGCTTGAAATAATGGAATGCGGCATTGACCATACGAGTGAATCCCTTAGTGTTCGTCTCAACCGTATCGAGTTCTCTTTGTATGTCCAGTTCCTTGTTCTGAAAGCCAATACCAGAAATGTGAAGATAGAGGTCGATACCATTCATTTCGTTTGCCAGTGAAACAAACTTGCTAATGGCATCATCCTTTGTTACATCCAGTGTCATTGTAAAGACCTGACTTGGGTTCAATTGCTTTAGCTCATTGAGTTTGTCCGTGCGACGGCCGCAGACACCAACATACCAGCCTTTCTTAATCAAAAGAACCGCTACCTCATGACCAATACCGCTTGTTGCCCCTACAATAATGGCTTTGTTCATAGAATGTGTCATGCTTATAATAGTTTACTTGCCAATTTCCAGGTCTTACCCACATGCCTTTTGTCTGTGATTTGTCCATGTCATCTGCATTATCAAGCATGTAGTTTTCTAATATTGATAATAATTATCAGTTGCGAAGATACTGCTTTTATTTCAAATAACCGCAATAATCAATGGATATTTTACGATTTATTTAGACTATTTGCCGATGCAGAATGAACTGAAGATGTTTGAGAGGATTTCGGAGGAATTGATTGAGCCGCCTGTGATTTCGGCAAGGTTTTCATTGCAATTCCGTAAATCTTCTGCTAACAAATCTCCAGAAATGTTTGTCGTGAGTCCTTCAATGAGTCTTTCAATGTCTGACTTTGCACGGTACAACGCTTCGTAATGACGTGTGTTGACTATTATAACCTCATTGTCTTTAATTTCAGGAATGTCTGCCGCTTTGTATATCTGTTGTTCTAATTGCGACAGGTTGTCATCATATTTTGCTGAAATGCTTACTGACGAAAATGATGTCCTGTCTGCGGTTTTTATGTCGGATTTATTACGCACAACAATCAGTTTCTTATCCTTGCACTCGTTCTGCATTGACAGGATTTCATTTTCGGTCGGTTGTTCGTCAATTACCCACAAGACGATTCTTGCCTGTGAAATTTTTTGATGAGTACGTTCTATGCCAATGTTTTCTATTTCGTCATCAGTCTCTCGGAGTCCTGCTGTGTCAATGAATCTAAATGTAACCTCATTAATTGTTGTTGTGTCTTCAATGGCATCGCGTGTGGTTCCATGAATATCGCTTACGATTGCTTTATCGTCGTGAAGCAGGCGATTGAGCAGTGTACTTTTCCCCACATTTGTTTTTCCAACGATAACTACCGGGATTCCTTCTTTTAGTGCCTTGCCAGTCTTGAAAGAATGGAGTAGGGTGGTTATTTTGCTTTTAATCTTCTCTGCAAGTAAAAGAAGTTCCTTACGGTCGGCAAAGTTTACATCTTCTTCGGAGAAGTCGAGTTCCAATTCGATAAGTGATGAAATCTTCAGCAATTGTTTTCGCAGTTGTGCAAGTTCCGTGCTAAAGTTTCCTTTAAGTTGTGACAGAGCAATGTCGTGTGTTGCCTTATTCTTTGAAGCTATTAGGTCTGCAACTGCCTCTGCCTGACTCAAGTCCATCTTGCCATTGAGGAATGCACGCTTGGTAAATTCGCCTGGTTCGGCTTGTCTGCATCCGTGCTCGATGAGGAGTTGCAACACCTTGTTTAGTATGTAGATGCTTCCGTGGCAACTGATTTCAATGCTATTTTCGCCTGTATAGGAGTTAGGTGCAAGGAATTTTGACACGAGAACGTCGTCAACAACTGCGCTTCCGTCCATAATCTGCCCATGACAAATGCTGTAAGCCGATGCATCAGCAAGACTGCGTTTGCCCTTGAAGATGCGGTCGGCAATGATTATGGCTTCCCTCCCTGACATTCGAACTATTCCGATAGCACCGCCTTGTGCGGTTGAAATTGCGCAAATTGTTGGCATGATTGTCTATAAGTGTGAGATTACTGTTGGTAAAAAGACTGCAATTACCCCCAGCAAGATGCTGCTGATGACGTATAGTACACACATGGCGACATGCCCCAAGTGCATTAAAGTCATGCTTTCGTAACTGAAAGTCGAGAATGTTGTGAACCCACCGCAAAGCCCTGTGGTGAGGAAAATCCTCATTTCTGGTGTCATTCCCCAACGCTCAGAGTACTCGTAGAAGATACCTACAAGCAGACAACCGAGTATGTTGACCACGAATGTCGGCCATGGAAATACGATGTCAGCATAGCGTGGGTTGAGCGAAATATGACGCCAAACCATCGAAACCATGTATCTGACAACCGATCCAATACCGCCTCCAATGAAGACGCAAGCGAGTTCTTTCATTCTTCTTAAATCTTTTCGAGCACCAATCCAATCAGGTCATCGATGTTGTTTTTATAGTTGGTGTTCATTGCCTTGACAGCGCGATTGGCTATTACCATACAGACGGTCATTCCTTTATGTCCGAGATGCTTGCACAGTCCAGCAACAGCAGCACTTTCCATTTCAAAATTTGTGATGCGATAGCCATTCCAGTTGAACGACTGAATTTTATCGTTGCGTTTTGGATCTGCCAATGGAATGCGCAACTCACGTCCCTGTGGACCATAGAAACCGCCGCAAGAAATAGTTACACCCTTTATCATCCCTGCTTCTGGCTGATAGATGCGTTCCAGCAGTTCTGCGTTGTTGTCAACCACATAAGGTGATGGCAGATGATGGTAATCCCAGCCAAGATGTTCTGTAAAAGCCTTTTCAAACTCAAGGTCGCATATTTCGTCACGATTGGCATAATAATTGATGAGTCCTTCAAAGCCAATACTTTTCTCGGAGCATAAGAAACTGCCAACAGGACAATATTCCTGTATGCCTCCACAAGTGCCGATACGAACAATATCCAAAGACGTAAGTTTGTCCTTTACCTGACGTGTCTTGAAGTCGATGTTTTTCAGAGCATCAAGTTCATTGATTACGATGTCGATATTGTCGCATCCTATTCCGTGTGAAAGTGCAGTGATGCGTTTGCCTTTGTATGTGCCTGTTACGGTGTGAAATTCGCGTGATGTGATTTCACATTCTTTGGTGTCAAAATGTGCTGCAATGGTGTTAACCCTTGCAGGGTCACCACACATTACAACCTTATCTGCCAGTTGTTCTGGTTTTATGTGAAGATGAAAGCAACTGCCATCTTCATTGATAATCAGTTCTGATTCTGCTAAATATTTTCCCATGATGTTTTGTTTTAATATGCGGTTTTGGGTTATGGGTTGTAGGTTATAGGTTGATGATTAAATCGTAAATAAATTGTACATTGTAAATTATTTTAGGGGTTATCTCGTTGTCAATTGTCAATTATTAATTATGCATAAAGCATTATGCATGGCTGCTGCGGCACGGCGACCATCGCCCATGGCGAGTATTACGGTTGCTCCTCCGCGCACAATGTCGCCACCTGCATAAAGAGTTGGCTTGCTGCTCTGCATGTTTTCATTGACAGCAATTGTGTTCTTTCTTCCGAGTTCGAGTCCTTCAATCGACTTAGGCACGAGTGGATTTGGTGACACGCCAACAGCAACAATCACTTGATCACATTCGAGTGTGACAGTTTTTCCTGTAGGAACTGGACTGCGGCGACCGCTTGCATCAGGCTCGCCAAGTTCCATAACTTCCAGCACTGCAGCCTTGACAGCACCATTCTCATCTGAAAGATACTCTTTCGGATTATGTAGAGTAAGGAATTCTATGCCCTCTTCTTTAGCATGTTTCACTTCCTCAAGACGTGCAGGCATTTCGGCTTCGCTACGACGATAGACAAGCGTCACGTCGCCACCGAGACGTTTTGCTGTGCGGCATGAATCCATGGCTGTGTTGCCACCACCTACTACAATAACCTTCTTGCCTATATTAATAGGTGTGTCGGTTTCTGGGTTGGCTGCATCCATAAGGTTTATGCGTGTAAGGTATTCGTTTGATGACATTATGTTGATGCTGTTCTCGCCAGGAATACCCATGAAATTTGGCAAACCTGCACCTGAAGCAACGAATATTCCCTTATAGTCCTCGTCCTCTAATTGCTGTATGGAAATGGTCTTTCCAACAATGCAGTCGGTCTGGAAATCCACTCCCATCTTTTTCAGATTTTCAATCTCTACATCTACAATTTTGTTTGGTAGTCGGAATTCAGGGATACCATATTTCAATACGCCACCAATCTCATGCAATGCTTCAAACACATGAACGTCGTAACCGAATTTAGCCATGTCGCCAGCGAATGATAGTCCCGCAGGACCAGATCCGACGACTGCAATTTTTACACCGTTCGAAGCAGCACAAACAGGTGTGGCTATTTGTCCGCTTTCGCGCTCATAGTCGGCGGCAAAGCGTTCAAGATAACCTATGGCAACAGGTTTGTGCCCCATCTTGTTGTGAATACATACGGCTTCGCATTGCTTTTCCTGCGGACAGACGCGACCACAGACAGCAGGTAGGGCAGAGGTGCTCTTCAACACTTGTGCGGCAGCAAGAAACTCCCCTCGTTCAATATTTTTCACGAATGATGGAATCGGTATGCCTACAGGACATCCTGTTACACAAGTAGGATTCACGCAGTCCAAACAGCGTTTCGCCTCGTTCTGAGCCATTTCTGCTGTCAAGCCAATGTTGACTTCTTCAGTCCGTGTGGTTGCTCTGTATGTTGGCTCTAACTCTGGCATAACCACCCGTTCAATGGCTGTGCGGTCTTTGGCTTTCATTGATGCCCGCAGTTCCTTGCGCCATTCGGCATCACGATTGGTAAGTTCGTCAAGTGGTGCAGATGGCTCTGATTTGTCTGTAAGTGCCGCTTGTTCTGCTTTCTTGAAGGTGCCCATGCGCTTGAACATTTCGTCCCAGTCAACCAACGCACCATCGAACTCTGGCCCGTCAATGCACACGAATCGTGTCTTGCCACCGATAGTCAAACGACATGCTCCACACATGCCAGTACCATCAACCATTATTGTGTTGAGCGATACTACAGTAGGGATGTTGTATTTTTCTGTCAGTTTGCAGCAGAACTTCATCATGATAGCAGGACCAATGGCAAAGCACTTGTCAATTTTTTCACGCTGTATTACTTCCTCCATGCCAACAGTGACAACGCCTTGTTTCCCATAACTGCCATCGTCGGTCATGATGATTACCTCGTCAGCATATTTTCTTACCTCATCCTCAAGAATGATAAGTTCCTTGTTTCTGCCAGCAAGTACGGCAATGACTCTATTACCTGCTTCATGCAATGCCTTGATGATAGGAAGCATTGGAGCTACCCCAACGCCACCTCCAGCACAAAGCACTGTCCCGAAGTTTTCGATGTGTGTAGCATTTCCGAGTGGACCCACAACGTCGTGAATGCTGTCGCCAACGTTGAGTTGACAAAGTTTTCGCGATGAAAGCCCCACCTCTTGAACGACCAATGTGATAGTACCTTTATTTTTATCAGCATCGGCAATAGTTAGAGGCACGCGCTCACCTTTCTCGTCAACACGAATTATAACAAAGTGTCCTGCCTTGCGACTGCGTGCAATCAATGGCGCTTCAATCTCAAATTTGAATACCTTCTCGGAGAATTGTTGTTTGTTTTTTATCTTGTTCATAAAAAAGACCTTTCCCCTGACCCTTTCCTTTCAGGACAGGGAGTGATTAGTTTTATGTGGGTTCTATAAATAATATCGAGATGATACTCCTCGCCCTAAAAGGGAGAGGTAGGGGAGAGGGTCCTTAATCTATAACCTCGCATCCCATGTATTTCTGCAATGCCTTTGGTACGATGATGCCATCCTCAGTCTGATTATTTTCAAGTATGGCTGCAACGATGCGTGGCAGGGCAAGTGCCGAACCATTCAGGGTGTGACAGAGTTCAATCTTCTTGTCCTCAGCATGGCGATAACGGCATTTCAGACGGTTTGCCTGATAGGTGTCAAAGTTGCTTACTGATGAAACTTCCAACCAGCGTTTCTGGGCTTCAGAATATACTTCAAAATCGTAGCAGATGGCAGATGTAAAACTCTGGTCACCACCACAAAGACGGAGAATGCGGTAAGGCAGTTCCAGTTTTTGCAACAAGCCTTCCACATGAGCGAGCATTTCCTTGTGGCTCTCTTTTGAGTGTTCTGGAGTATCAATGCGCACAATCTCAATCTTTGAGAATTCATGCAGACGGTTCAGTCCACGCACATCCTTGCCGTAACTGCCTGCTTCGCGACGGAAGCATTGAGTATAAGCACAATTCTTGATTGGCAGGTCTTTCTCGTCCAGTATCACGTCACGATAGATGTTTGTCACAGGCACCTCTGCTGTAGGAATCAGATAGAGGTCATCAATCTCGCAGTGGTACATCTGTCCTTCCTTGTCAGGAAGCTGACCAGTGCCGTAGCCTGATGCAGCATTCACTACTGTAGGCGGCATGATTTCTGTGTATCCTGCTTTGCGTGCTTCGTCAAGGAAAAAGTTTATAAGTGCTCGCTGCAGTTGTGCTCCCTTGCCAATATAGACGGGGAATCCTGCACCAGTTATTTTTACCCCGAGGTCGAAGTCGATAAGGTTGTATTTTTTTGCCAGTTCCCAGTGAGGAAGTTTTGCCACATTGTTCTCTGGATTGCAAGTCCAATTGCCAACGGTGTCCTCGCCAACAACACATTCCTTGAGGTTAGATTTTACCACCCAGTTGTCTTCAGCACAAGTGCCTTCTGGTACTTCATCGTAAGGGATGTTTGGTATTTGGCAGAGTTGTGTCGTGAGGTCATTTTCAAATGCAGTGAGACTTTTTTCTAAGTCGGCTGATTTCGCCTTTAGTTCGGCAACTTCTGCTTTAGCCTTTTCAGCATCTTCTTTCAGTCCCTGTTTCATCAGACTGCCAATCTTTGCAGCCATTTGTTTCTGTTCTGCAAGTGTCTGGTCTAATTTCTGCTGTGTTTCCTTACGCTGCTGATTTGTAAGTAATACCTGTTCGATTGCCTCTTC